>JANXVF010000031.1 GCA_025351785.1 Flavobacterium sp. | reverse complement strand
TGATGTCGAATATTATAGCGTACAACGAACAGGGCTTTGTGCAGGCAGGGCATTGTTGATTGTCCAGCCCGGAACTGAAGCCCAATAAAGAAATAAAAGTACAAGATAACAACTAAAAGCCCAACAGAATTCCGTCCAGCCCGAACCAAAGTACAGCGATGCAAAATGCCGAAGTTTGAACGTCAAGCCCTGCTTGCACAAAACCCCATGTTAGGCGTTTGTGCTTATTTTCTGTTTTAATTCGTCCATCGTTAAAAATTTTCCGTCAAATTGTTTATGTAACATTCTATGGCAATTTGCACATACTAACCCTAAATCGTCCAAAGTCGTTTCTGTTACTCCTGATTGTGAAATTGGTGTTTTATGATGACATTCAATAAACTCTACACCAAACTTGCTTATGAACGAGAAATCACAAATTTCACATTCCAAAGTCTGTCGTTGTAATGCTTGTTGTTTTTTTGTTCTAATTATATTTCTATCTCGTTCTCTTGCATAGTGAGTTACTAATCTCAATTTCCCTTCTGTCACAGATATTGAATTGTCTGTGTTGTCAATTTCAGTTTCTAAATGTTCAGTAAAAGTTGGGGATGTTTTATAGTCAGTTCTGAAATAGGGGATAAACCTATTCCAAATATCTTGAAGTAAAATATCGTAGTTCTCAATGTTAGAAATGTTCGCAATTTCACAAGCATTTCCTTGACTTATGCCTTGGAAATTTACTTTGTCCCACAATGTTGATGATACAGGAATTGCATTTATTACATCTGTTTTTGCAATTAATTTCACTTTTCTTCCAAACTTGAAATTTTCTCTATTTTCTTCAAGTCTTATATTGTCAACTGGCGAAACTAAATGAGTAAAAACTTTTTGTCCATTTATGTTTTGGTGAATTGCTATAATTTCTCCGATTTTAGGGCTTAAAACATTTCCTTTATGGTGTGTCGGAAAGTGTAAAGTAAACTCTTCACTTGTTAAGTCCATATAGGCTTGTCCTGTGTCAGAATTGGTTACATTTTTTGCCCAAATTATGTCAAATGGTGTGTAAGGTCTGTTCATTTATTTTGTCTGAATGTTGTTTCGTGTAGGGTTTCGGTAGCATAACGCCTAACGAGCAGGGCTTGGCGAAGGTGGGTAAATAGAATTCCGTCCGCCTACAACCGAAGCTAAATTGAAATACCAATGATGAAGATAACAACTAAAAGCTTAATAGAATTCCGTCTGCTGGAACAAAAGCTGAATAGAATTACAAATGCTCATTGCTATTCCGTCAGCCCCACTTTTGCCAAACCCCATGTTGGTGGCAGTACATTTTAGAAATCTACATCATCTGCAACATTGCCGCCCTGTTCTGCTGCAAATTTTTCGGCATACTCTTTTTGCTTTTCCTGCATATAATCTAAATAGTGTAGTATAGTTGCATCGTCATCTTCATTTCTTTTTGCCATCCATTGCATTGCTACGCTTTGAAAATCGCCCAGGTTAATGCCATAATTATCTTGAATCCATTGTGCACCATCTAAACCGTATTCATAAGCAGCCACTCTTGCACCTGCAAGTTCTTCATAAAAATATCGGTCTGTTTTTAGCCTTTCAAGGTTTTCTACATTGGTTTCGCTAACTTGGGGTGTTAGTGCATTTAATTTTGGATGATTTTCTGCATCACCAAAATATTGTCCAAAAAGTGTAATTACTTCAAAAGTACTGTCTTGTTGCATTCTACTCACCCATAAGGCTGATGCTTCTTCATAAATGGCTGGCTCAATACCTAATGCTTTGCAAATGTCTGTTTCCGAAACACCTGCAGCCATTTTAGCTGATATTGCTGCATAATCTTGTAAACTTACTCCGTGTACGGGTTCTAATAAAGGATTGCTCATTTTTTTATTTTTTAAATTGTTGAATTGGAATCGTTTAATAATCTAATGTAAAATTTTTCATGTTCTTGTGTCAATGCCGGGTTTATTTTGTTCCACTCATCAAACATTGCTCTTAAATAGGTTTGATAGAGTTGTGGCTTCTTGGTTTCAAGTACTTTTTGCTGGGCTTCTATTTGGCTTATTTGTGCTTGTTTTTGTTCTATAATTTTTTTATCTTTTTCGGTATGTAAGCTAATTTCTAAATGGTGTTTTTCCAAATATAGTTCTTGCATTTTATTGGGTAGTTCGTTATGTTCATCTAACAAATGTTTAGTCCGTTGTTCTGCTAAGCTTCTGCCCAAATGCTCCAAGCTTTTTGCTTGAGAACTTGGCTCAAAAGTGTTTTGGGTTTGGCAGGCAGAACAAGAAAGGTAGGTAGTAGTAAAATAAATTTTATCAATTAAGATGTTGCTACCACATTGGCTACAAAAAAACTTATTTTTAATATTAGTATGTTCGGTTAGTATGGCTTCATATGCTGCTTCATAGTCTTCTGTGTAGGTGTTTTCAACTCTATTACGATAGTGATTACATAATTTTTCTAATTTATCATACTTTTCATAACATTCATTTCTAAATATGTAGTAACTATCTGTTCTTCCTTGGAATGGTAGTATTTTTTCTTCTTTTACATCATACGCCTTTTTCCGTATGCTATCAATTTGCCCAATTACGGCAGCTTTCATTTTTTGATACCCCCTTTTGTATTCATCAATATCGTTATTGCCTAAATCAGTAAGTTCTGGTAACGATGCTTCAGCAAATTCAATAAGTTTGGTTTCTAACTTATCTATAAAGGTGAAGAAACGGACTTGTGTTTCAATCATTTCCTGTTCTAAAGCTATATTTTCATTTGTATTATTGGTGCTTTTTTTAAAAATATCAAACATATTTTATTTTTTTTTTGAGTTATCTTCTTTGGAAATATTAATACCATCTGTAAGTGATACCGCTAAAAATTCAAAGCCACAATATGCACAGTGTGTAAGCCCATTTTGTTCTGTTCTTCCTGCACCACAATTGGTACAAACTCTGCTGTTCATTTTTGCAGGTTCTTCCGTAAAATTTCCTCCATAGTTTTTTTGCTGTGTTGCTTTTTGTTTCATTCTTTGTAATAAAGAAAGTGGTTTATTATTTTCTTCCATATTTCTTATAATACCAATTATAAATAAAATGTAGTCCAATATTTGGTTATTGGATTTTTTGTTTTAATTTTGGACTACTAAATAAATATATAATGGCATATCCTTTGCAGATAACAGTAACACAACCCATACCGGAGCTGCGTAGGC
>JANXVF010000163.1 GCA_025351785.1 Flavobacterium sp. | reverse complement strand
AACCCAACTCAAAATCCTATTTTTGCCTCATGAGTAAGAAAACAACAAACAAAGCCATTTTTGAAAACGTTACTGTGCTTGATGCTGGTGCCAAAGGAGTTTCGGTAGCCAAAGCTCCTGAAGGACAAGTAATATTTATTCCAAATGTAGTGCCTGGCGATGTTGTAGATGTGCAAACATTGAAAAAACGAAAATCCTATTACGAAGGAAAAGCCATAAAATTTCATAGTTTTTCTGAAAATCGAGTAGAACCAGTTTGCGAACATTTTGGCTCTTGTGGCGGTTGCAAATGGCAAAATATGAAATATGAACAGCAATTGTTTTACAAAAATAACGAAGTCTTTAATAACCTAAAACGCATTGGTAAAATCGATTTGCCTGACTTTGAACCAATATTAGGTTCTGAAAAACAATTTTTCTACCGCAATAAAATGGAATTTGGATTTTCTGACACACGTTGGTTAAACGAAAACGAAATTCAAAGTGAAGATCTGTCGTTGAGCAAAAAACCAGCTTTGGGTTTTCATATTCCTAGAATGTGGGACAAAATTCTTGATATTACAAAATGCCATTTGCAAGAAAATCCATCTAACGAGATTCGGAATTCGATTCGAGATTTTGCAATAAAAAATAACATGACTTTTTTTAATGCTCGCAATCACGAAGGTTTGTTGCGAACCTTGATGATTAGAACAGCTTCGACTGGCGAAATTATGGTGTTGATTCAGTTTTTTGAAAAAGACAAAACCAATCGCGAGTTATTGATGAATTTTATTCACGAGAAATTCCCACAAATTACATCGTTGCAATATGTGATTAATAGTAAGGCAAACGACACATTATATGACCAAGACATTAAATTATTTAAAGGTAGAGATTACATTTTGGAAGAAATGGAAGGTTTAAAATTTTCTATCAATGCCAAATCATTTTACCAAACTAATTCTGACCAAGCCTACAAATTATACAAAATAACAAGAGATTTTGCTGGATTAACAGGTAATGAAATAGTATATGATTTATATACTGGAACTGGAACTATTGCACAGTTCGTTTCTAAAAAAGCTAAAAAAGTAATTGGTGTAGAAGCTGTACCAGAAGCCATAATTGATGCAAAAGAAAATGCCAAGCGCAACGAAATAACAAATTGCGAGTTTTATGTAGGCGATA
The DNA here is from genome assembly GCA_025351785.1 of Flavobacterium sp. Taxonomy (GTDB): domain Bacteria; phylum Bacteroidota; class Bacteroidia; order Flavobacteriales; family Flavobacteriaceae; genus Flavobacterium. The sequence goes on along the minus strand of JANXVF010000163.1, from coordinate 8,383 downwards.
TGAAGAATGTTTTTAATGAGGATTTTATAAATCAACATGGTAAACCAGATGTTATCATCACCGATCCACCAAGAGACGGAATGCATAAAGATGTAGTGGAAATGTTACTAAAAAATGGTGCGCCAAAAATTGTTTATGTAAGTTGTAACTCGGCAACACAAGCAAGAGATTTGGCATTAATGAACGAAAAATATAAAGTTACACGTGTGCGTGCTGTTGATATGTTCCCGCAAACGCATCATGTAGAAAATGTTGTACTTTTGGAATTGAAAAAATAGTAATTAGTAAATAGTAATTAGTCCTAAACATTTCTATTCACTATTTACTAATCACTATTTACTAATCACTAAAATTATGAAAAAGAGATTTCTATTATTATTTATATTTTCACTTTCGGGTTGTGAGAAAGATGATATTTGCGATCCCGCAACGTTAACTACGCCTAAAATTGTTATAGAATTTTATGATAACAATGTAGTTCCTTCGCAAACACTTAAACCGGTAACAAAATTATTAATAGGAGGTGTAGGGCTTCCTCTTGCCTATTCACAAAATGATGGTGTTTCAAAAATAAAAATCCCATTAAAAATTGAAGCAAATTCTACGTCTTACAATTTTATTTTGAATTCTGATGATAGCGCAAATGCAAATACTGATGTTTTAACTTTTACCTACGATAAAAAAGAAGTTTTTGTGTCGCGAGCCTGCGGATATAAAGTAAATTTTGATTTAACAAATTCAAATACCAACATTTTAATACCAGATTCTAGCAATTGGATAAAAGCAATTACAATAGTAAAACCAACAGTTCAAACCGAAAACGAAACACATGTTAAAATATATTTTTAATTTTTTTTTACTGTTAATTTCCATTTCTGGATTGGCTCAAGATGCAAAAAAGAAAGATAGTATTATACCAAAAACTACTTCTTATGGCTTGCGTTTTGGGATTGATGCTGTAAAAATTATTCGAACTTTTCAAGAAAAGGATTATCGTGGTTTGGAGTTGGTTGGAGATTTTCGACTTACAAAAAAACGATATTTAGCTGCAGAAATTGGAAACGAAAATAAAACTGTAAACGATGATCACTTAAGTTTTACAACTAAAGGAACATTTTTAAAAGTCGGATTTGATTATAACGCTTACGAAAATTGGTTGGGCATGCAAAATATGTTATATGTAGGGATGCGATATGGAGTTAGTTCGTTTAATCAAACATTAAATAGCTATAAAATTTATAATCCTAATCAGTATTTTAATGAAAATTCAATAATTGAACCAAATGAAAAATTTAACGGATTATCAGCCCAATGGATAGAAATTGTTGCAGGAATTAAAGCTGAAGTTTATACAAATCTTTTTGTGGGGTTCAGCGTCAGATTAAATAAATTAATTACCAATAAGCAACCTGATAATTTTGAAAATCTATACATTCCTGGATTCAACAGAACCTATTCGGGTACTTTTGGTGCTGGATTTAATTATACAATTTCTTATTTAGTTCCTATTTTTAAAACCGTTTCTAAAGTTAATAAAGTGAATATAAAACCAAAAAAATAATAGTTATTTAATTTCTCTAACGCCTTTTAAGAATATCCATTTCATATATAGTTTATCTCCATCTTTTGTAGTAACGGCTTGGAATTTTGGAGCCAAAATTGTTCCAGCAATAAAAGCCAAAATCTTTATGTAAATATCTTGTAAGTTTAAAAATTGTTTAAATATAAAAATAAATCCAATAAAATATACTGCAAAACTAAGGAGTTGAAATAAAAATGCTTTGGTTTTTTTTGACATTGACTGTTATATTTAATAATTACAAATTTAAGTTTTTTTAAAGAATATTAGTTTTAAAATTAATTTAAAACATGTATTATTATATGGATAAATTTTCTATATTTGCACCCAAATTTAGATTAACCTCTGGCGAAAACCGTGAATGTTGATTTAATGTAAAATCCATATTATATAAATTATCATGGCAGATTTAATGAAATTCGTTAACGACGAAGTTGCAATTAAAAAAGAATTACCAGATTTTAGTGCAGGAGATACTATTACAGTATTTTATGAAATTAAAGAGGGTGAAAAAACAAGAACTCAGTTTTTTAAAGGAGTTGTAATTCAAAGAAAAGGATCGGGTAACACAGAGACTTTTACAATTCGAAAAATGTCTGGTGCAGTAGGAGTAGAGCGTATCTTTCCTGTAAATTTGCCTGCGATTCAAAAAATAGAAGTAAATCAAAGAGGTAAAGTTCGTAGAGCAAGAATTTACTACTTTAGAGAACTTACAGGTAAAAAAGCAAAAATTAAAGAAAAAAGAAGATAATAATTTAACTTCAATTTACAAAAAGTCTTCTCGTTCGAGAAGACTTTTTTAGTTATTTAGTTCAAATTTTATTCATTTATTACTATTTTTACTATTATTTCATAATTTATATTTTAGATAACAAAATTACTATGTTGCTATTTTTTTTCTGTTTGTTTATTGTAGTTGTATTTATTCAATTTATATATTATGTAATACTATTTGGTAAATTTTCGTTTTCACAAAGTTTAAATTCTTCACAAAAAAATATTCCCATTTCTGTTATTGTTTGTGCTAAAAATGAACAAGAAAATGCAAGACAATTTATTCCATTGCTAGCGCAACAAAACTATTCAAATTTTGAGATAGTGCTTATTGATGATGCTTCTAGTGATGAAACTTTAGAGATTTTTGAGGGATTTGAAAAGCAATATTCTAATATTAAAATTGTAAAAGTAGAAAACAATGAAGCTTTTTGGGGAAATAAAAAATTTGCACTGACCTTAGGTATTAAAGCCGCTAAAAACGAATATTTACTTTTTACTGATGCCGATTGTTATCCTTCTTCTCAAAATTGGATTCAAGAAATGAGTTCCCAGTTTACGCAACAAAAAACAATAGTTTTAGGATATGGTGCTTATGAAAAAATAAAGAATTCATTTTTAAATAAAATTATCCGATTTGAAACCTTACTTACTGCAACCCAATATTTTGCTTGGACAAAATTAGGTAAACCTTATATGGGAGTTGGAAGAAATATGGGATATAAGCGTGAGGAGTTTTTTAAAACAAATGGCTTTATCGAACATATGAAAATCAGGTCTGGTGATGATGACTTATTTATAAACCAAGCATCTCATTCAAAAAATACTACAATTTGCTTTTCACAAAATAGTTTTACGCTTTCTAAACCAAAAACTTCTTTTAAAGAATGGTTCATTCAAAAGCGTCGCCATGTTACTACAGCAAAACATTATAAAAGTTTCGATCGTATTCAATTAGCTTTATTTTACCTATCGCAACTATTGGTTTTAGTACTTCCTATTTTGTTGTTATCATTTCTATATCAATGGATTACTGTTTTAAGTTTAATCGTTTTGAGATATGCATTTTCATGGATTTCGCTCGGATATGCTTCGGGAAAACTTAAAGAAAAAGATGTGATGTACTGGTTTCCAATACTTGAATTTGTTGTAATTTTTACCCAATTAAATATATTTATTTCTAATTTTTTTTCAAAACCTATTAATTGGAAATAAATCAACATATCGAAAAGGCCAAAAGAGGTGATCAAATTGCCTTTACTTATTTGCTTGACCATTATTGGAATGAGGTATATGGTTTTATGTTAAAGCGAACAGAAAATGAAACTGATGCCGAAGATATTACAATAGAAACTTTCTCTAAGGCATTTGATAAATTAGCTTCATATAATCCTGAATTTCAGTTTAATACTTGGTTAATTGCTATTGCAAAAAATGTTCACATCGATTTATTAAGGAAAAAAAAATCATCTCATTTTGTCATAATTACTGATGATGAAGATTTTCAGGCATACAATGTAGCAGATAGTTCTCCATCTGCAGAGGATGAATTGATTACCGAACAAAATTTATCCCAACTTTTACAATATATTAAAGAATTAAAGCCTCATTATCAGGAAGTTATTCAACTACGTTATTTTCAAGAGTTAAGTTATCAGGAAATTTCAAAACAATTAAATGAACCTTTGAGTAATGTAAAAATAAAATTATTGCGTGCCAAAAAGCTTCTTGCAGAAATTATCCAAAACAAAAGATAGTGTCCCCAAAATTGAAACTATATTTAATTTTTAATATCACTTAAATGTTATTTATTAATGATATCTCATTCTCGTATTCAAATATAAAAACACTTCAAAACATTAATTTTTCTGTCGATAAAAATTCTATTGTTGCAGTAATAGGTGAGAGTGGTAGTGGGAAAAGCACATTATTAAAACTTATTTATGGTTTATTTGATTTAGATCATGGACAAATATTTTGGAACAATACAGAAATTTTAGGACCTAAATTCAATTTGATTCCTGGCATGGAATTTATGAAATATTTAGCTCAAGATTTCGATTTGATGCCTTTTACAACTGTAGCAGAAAATGTTGGAAAATTTTTATCAAATGTTGATCAAGTTGAAAAACAAAACCGCATTTATGAACTTTTAGATGTTATTGAAATGACTGATTTTGCAAATACATTAGTAAAAAATTTAAGCGGAGGTCAGATGCAACGCATAGCTATTGCTCGAGTTTTAGCTTTAGAACCTCAGGTTTTATTGTTAGACGAACCTTTTAGTCAAATTGATAATTCCAAAAAAAATAGTTTACGAAGAAAAATTTTCACTTATTTGAAACAAAAACAAATTACAACTCTTATAGCAACCCATGATAGTACTGATGTTTTATCATTTTGCGATGAGATTATTGTAATGAAAGACGGTTTGCTACTTGATAAATGTCTAACAATAGATGGTTTTCAAAATCCAAAATCTAAATACATAGCCTCTCTTTTTGGCGATATAAATGAAATATCTTCTGAGTTTTTCAATATTGAAAAAAAAGATAATTTATTGATTTACCCACACCAATTAAAAACTGTCGCAAAATCAAAATTAAAGGTTGTTGTAAAAAATAATTATTTTCGAGGTACTCATTATCTAGTTGAAACCGAATTAAATTTAAATAGCATTTTTTTTGAAAGTAAAATTTCATTCAAAGTAGGATCAATTATTTATTTAGAACTGGTTTAAAATGAATTAAATAACTAAATTTGAAAAAATTTTATTATGAAAAAATTATTTTTTTTACTTTTCATTATTTCAACCACTGCATTTGCTCAATTAAGTTGGTCACCCATAACAACAATTCCCACTGATATAAACGGGCAGCGTTATGATGATGTTTTTTTTCTGAATGAAAATTTAGGTTGGGCTATAAAAGGTTATTATTCTTCATTATACAAAACCACAGACGGAGGTGTTACTTGGACTGAACAAATCGCAAATGGTGGATTAGGTGGCTATTTTTACTTCAGAAATGTCGAATTTATTGATGAAAATATTGGATTTATTGGAACCTTAAGTGGTAAATTTTTTAAAACTATTGATGGAGGAAGCACTTGGAATTTGGTTACAAATATAAATCCAAATCCCGAAGCTATTTGTGGTTTGGATGCTGTAGGAATCTCAACAATTTACGGTTGTGGTGCATATTTTTCGCCTGCATATATCATAAAATCTATCGATAATGGTGTGAATTGGCACTATTTTGACATGAGTAATTATGCTCAGGCTTTGGTCGAAATTTTATTTATAGATGAAAATACTGGTTTTGCATCTGGTAACAATGCGATAGGACCAATAATTTTAAAAACAACCGATGGTGGAAATACTTGGGTGAATATTTATCAAGGTACAATTGCAGGCGAATATGTTTGGAAAATGCAAATTTTGCCGAATACTTCAAATAATACAATTTTTGGTTCAGTAGAATCAGTTACGCCAAATCCTGGGAGAATAATAAAATCTGTCGACGGAGGAAACACTTGGATTTCTAAAAATGTGCCAGATGTTGATGTTCAGGCTGTTGGTTTTGTCACAGAAAATCATGGTTGGATAGGTGGACATCATACAGGATTTTTTGAAACAACCGATGGTGGTGATACTTGGACAAATCTTAGTGTTGGTAGTAATTTAAATAGAATTTTATTTATAAATGATAACTTAGCTTTTGCCTGCGGAACAACAATTTATAAAATGACTAATTCCCTAAGTAATTCTTCGTTTCAAGAACAAGATAGACTACCATTAAATGTAAGAATAGCACCAAATCCGATAAAAGATAAACTAAATATCGAAATAGATTTTAGAGGAAATGACAATCTGCTTTTAGGTCTATATTCGCAATCTGGACAATTAATAAAGTTGTTGAAAAAAGATATAATCTCAAATCAAGGAACTAAATTTTATAGTTTTGATTTTCCCTATCCAGCAGCTGTTTATTTTTTAAACTTACATACTAATACCGGAAGACAATCAGTTAAGCTAATAAAATAAGTCTTTATAAGCACTTTTTAGTTACCTTCTTCATTGTAAATACTCATATTTATTGCTATTAAATAGTATCTTTTTTAAAAGATTCTTAAATTTGCTTTATAGTTTTTATTAAATATTTATTTTATGTATCATTCTAAAATAGTTGGATTAGGTTTTTATGTTCCAGATAATGTAGTTACAAATGATGATTTGTCTAAAGTTATGGATACAAATGACGAATGGATTCAGGAACGAACAGGAATTAAAGAACGACGACATATTATTAGAGGCGTAGATAACACAACAAAAATGGGAGTTAAGGCTGCCAAAATTGCGATTGAAAGAGCAGGAATCAAAAATGATGAAATTGATTTTGTAATATTTGCCACCTTAAGTCCTGATTATTATTTTCCTGGTTCTGGAGTATTAGTCCAACGTGATTTAGGGTTAAAAACTGTGGGAGCTTTAGATGTTAGAAATCAATGTTCTGGTTTTTTATATGCTCTTTCTGTAGCCGATCAATATATTAAAACAGGAATGTATAAAAATATTTTGGTAATTGGTTCCGAAGTTCATTCTACCGGACTCGATATGACTGATAGAGGTAGAGGAGTTTCAGTAATATTTGGTGACGGTGCTGGAGCAGCAGTTTTGACTCGGGAGCAAGATTTAAGCAAAGGAATTTTATCTACACATTTACATTCAGAAGGACTTCATGCAGAAGAATTAATTGTTAAGTCGCCAAGCATGGGTGATCGCTGGATTACCGATATTATTGCAGATAATAATCCAAACGATGAAAGTTTTTTACCCTATATGAATGGTCAATTTGTTTTTAAAAATGCTGTTGTTCGTTTTAGTGAAGTTATTATGGAAGGTTTAACTGCAAACAACTTACAAGTTTCTGATATAAATATGCTGGTTCCTCATCAAGCAAATTTAAGGATATCGCAGTTTATTCAACAAAAATTTAAACTTACTGACGACCAGGTTTTTAATAATATCCAAAAATATGGTAATACCACAGCAGCATCAATTCCTATTGCCCTAACCGAAGCTTGGGAACAAGGCAAGATAAAATCAGGCGATTTAGTAGTTTTGGCTGCCTTTGGAAGTGGATTTACGTGGGCAAGCGCAATTATAAAATGGTAAAAAATATTTAATTATTCAAAATAAAACCATCGGGAGTGTTTTCAGTAGGAATAATATAAATTCGATGCCACTCGTTTCCGTCTATAATTTCCCAAGAATGTCCTTCACCTACTGTATCTTTAGCTATTAATATTATTCCGGGTTCAATAATAAAAGATTTACCATCAGAAGTTGTAAACTTTAATTTCCCTTTTAAAGTTATTACATATTGATATCTTGGGGCTGTATGTTTCCGTTTTTGATACTCTTCAATTTTTGTTTGAATATTAAATCGCTCACTATTAAAATCTAAATACTCTGGCAATGTTCCTTCTTCAAAATAAGAATTTCCATTTTTGTCATTTTGTAATTTGAATGCTTTCATTTCAATTTAACTTTTATCATAGTTACAAATTTCTACATAACTTTACAATTTAAAGTATTTTTAGTGGTAAAAAATAATAAATAGTGCTTAACATATTAAAAAAACAAATAATAATACTCAAATTAAATTATAACAGCTACGCAAAATGTTCTAATTATATGAAATGTTCTATTTATAGCCACGAAAATGTCTCTTGACTTTGCGTAATTTTTATACATTTGATAACGTTTAAGTTTGTAAAGATAATATAGCGCAAAGTCAGGAGACATTTGCGCAGCGTTTCATAAGAACACTTTGCTGAGCTGGGTTTTTTATAAAAGCAAAATAACCACGAAATATTAGTGCGTAAGCGTCTAGAAGATAAAGGCGTTTTTGTTACATTGTTTTAGTTTAAAAAGTAATTGAGAATCCAACTCCATTTGAATTTGAAATAAATGAAGTTGATTCGATGGTAAAACCAGTTTTCGGATTTTTTAAATCGTCGTTGATT
>JANXVF010000154.1 GCA_025351785.1 Flavobacterium sp. | reverse complement strand
ATCATAATCTTTTAAAATATATGTTGGAGCCTTTTCAGTTTCGCAAATATCTAATATTCTTATCACATTTTCATATTTCGTCTTTAAGTTAAATTTTATGTGAATTCCATTTTTTGCATCTTTACTTTTTACTACGTTGCGAACATTCAATCTAATTTTTGAGAATAAAACTTCATCTTTTTCTTCCACGTTCGTTATTTCGTAAGTTTTAAAATTTCTAAAGCTTAATATTTTTTCGAGTGAACAACCATAGCATTCTTCGTAAAAATTTTTAGAAGGCATACCAAGATTAATTGAATACTCTTTTTCAAAGTTTTTGTTCTTAACCATCATTAGTATGCATAAACATATCAACAATAATACTATCGTTGCCAATATGGAATATATGAATATTTTCTTTTTTCCGGTCATTTTTTTGAGGCTTTCTGCTAACGGTTTGTGGCTTTGCGATGAAGCGGTTAAATCCGACTAAACTTTCAAGTTGGAAACAAACATACAAATAAAAAACCAACTTTCAGTAATGACCGAAGCCGCTTTTTCGCAAAACCGCTGTTGTGCGATCGCTTTTTTTATCTATTTTGTTGTTTTTATATTGAATTCAATTGTACCACCTAAACCACAAGCAATCATATTTGCAAAATATTTTCCGTCTTCCAATTCTGTTAATTCAAAATATGGCGGACATTTTGAGTTTTCGATTTTTGTTTTCATAATTGGTTTATTTTCTCCGCTTTTATTTAAAGTTACTTCTGTTTCAGTTCCACCACAAGGCAAAATTAAAAACCATTTTTTTATTTCTGATTTTCTATTAAAATTTAAAGCAATACATTCATTACCAGTTTCGCAATTTTCCCAATATTTAAAATTAACATAATTTATTGTAGCACTTTCTATTCCTTTTTTTGCGTCATAATCAGGAAATAAATAATAATTTTTGATTTTTTGTAATGTGTAATTTTCTATTGTTAGTAAAACTGTATCTTGAATCTTTTCGTATACTTTGTAATTATAAAACCCAACTTTAATTGTTTCTGCTATTTCATTTTCGGATAGATTTTTTAATACTTTGTATTTAATTGTGTGAACTTTATCTCCGCCATTATTTTCTATGAATTTTGCTAAAACCTGAAAACTTTTAGTTTTTAAATTGTTCTCTTTTATTATTTCAGTTTCTTTTTTCTGACCGCACGAAACTAAACTTAAACTGCAAATAATTACGGTAAATATTTTTCTCATTTTAATTTTTAATTTTTCGGTTTTCTGTCGCTCGAAAGTGTCGCACAACGTCTCGCGGCTTGCAGAAGTGGCGAACTTCGTAAACGATTATTTTCTGTTAAAGATAAAAATTCTTGCGGAAAATAAACATGAATTTTGCACTTATTTCGCCATTTCTGCAAACCGCTGTTAGGCGTTCGGTTTTTTTTCCGTTTCGTATTTCGATAAGTCTATTAAGTTTAGAAACATTTTTGAATAATTGTTAGCTATTGGTTCTAAAAATTCTTCGACGTTTGATTTTCTATTTTTTTTTACAAGTTTGGTTAAATTCAAACTTATTTTTCTTTGAAAACTTTTAAACTCTCGATTAAACTTTGGAATATCTTCTTCTTTTAAATTTCTATTTTTCTCATTAAAAGAAGTTTGTTCCATTAAATTTTTTTTATGTATCAAAAATACATTTTCACATTCATCGTGAAAAAATTCTTGAATTGTCATAATTTGAAATTTAAAAATGATTTAAAAATGTTTTTTGTGACATTAATTTTTTCATTTTTTTTTGTCTCAACTTCTGTTTTTTCAATTTTTACTTTTTCGATTTTTTTTAAATGTTCAAACCAACCACCGTTTTCAATAACGCTTTTTCCGAATTCAGTTAAGTTACATTTTCTGTTTTCAATTTCGATTAGTTTCTCTTTCTCCATAATTTGGAAAAATTCAATCATTTCGTCAAGTTTTTTTCCGTTTTTATCTTTAAATTCGGAAAACATCAAAGATTTATTCTCTGATTTGAATAGAAGTTGTAGGTTGACTTCTATTAATTCATTAATTTGGTAAAACATAATTTTATAAATTTGGGATTTATATTATATTTTAGCGGTATTTTTTCGGCGTTCCGCTAAACTGACGCCTAACGTCTCGTGGCTTCAAGAAGTGGCGAACTTCGGAAACGATTATTTTCTGTTAAAGATAAAATTTCTTGCGGAAAATAAACATGAATTTTGCACTTTTTTCGCCATTTCTTGAAACCGCTGTTGTGCGTTCGGTTGTTTTGAAAGAAAAAAGTTCTTATTATTTTCATATTATGCGCAAACTTTTCACTTTCCACTTTCACGTTTCTGCATTTTTGCACAAAAATTTTCAAGATTTCGCTTTTCAAATTTCGGAATTATTGCGTAAACTTTTCACTTTTCCACTTTCACGTTTCTGCACAAAACTTTTCAAGATTTCGCTTTTCAAATTTCGGAATTATTGTGC
>JANXVF010000137.1 GCA_025351785.1 Flavobacterium sp. | reverse complement strand
TTGGAACTGGGCATTTTATCCAAAAGATAGAGATGATGAAGTTTCTCCTTGGATCGAAGCTTTTGTGAATGCTAGAGTTTGGATTGAGAAAAGATAAAATTTCTTAGGGAAAACAAATGTGAAATTACTATATTTTTCGCCTTTTCTTGAAACCGCTGTTGTATGAAGCCCTAACGATTAAGTTGTCATAATTACTTTGGCGGGTGTCGAAATTGCTTTGGCATAAGCCTTATATAGTTTTGCATAAGGCTTATTTACTTTGGCACTAGGCTTATATAGTTTTGCACAAACCTTAAATAGTTTTGCATAAGGCTTATTTATTTTTGCGTAAGGCTTATGTAGTTTTGCACAAGGCTTATATAGTTTTGCATAAGGCTTATTTATTTTTGCATAAGGCTTATTTATTTTTGCATAAAGCTTATGCAGTTTTGCACAAGGCTTATTTATTTTTGCGTAAGGCATATATAGTTTCGCACAAGGCTTATTTACTTTGGCATAAGGCTTATATACTTTGGCATAAGGCTTATCTATTTTGGATTTAGAAATGAATTAAGTTTTTTCAGGAGATGAAAAAAATTGATAAATTCTTGAATTAAGAATAAAACCATTACTTAACTAATAATTTTTCTGTCTTTATCAAGCTGTTTTCATTATTAAAAATACTCACAAAATATAAACCTTCTCCATTCCAAGTAATAGGAATTGTTGTTGTATTTGTTCTTAAAAACGAACTATAAACTTCTTGTCCGATAAAATTGGTTATTTTGATTTTATAATTGGTAGATTTTATTTCATTTCCCAGATCGATTGTGACTTGATTTGTTGTAGGATTTGGATAAATTTTAAATGAATTATTGATAGCATTATTGCTTGTTCCTAAATTATCTAAAGTATATCTTGCTTGTGCAAAAACTTGATTTGTTCCATTGAAAGAATAACCACCAGCTAGTAGTTTATTGTTTTGTAAATACAATAACTTATTGATATTAGCCGAATAAGATATTGGTGTTGAAAGTAAACCATTTGTTCCAAAAGTAGTATCTAAACTTCCATCAGCATTGTTTCTATAAATAGCAAATTGACTATTAGCTGTTGCTCCTCGTAATATTTTACCATCTGGTTGTAAAATTACACTTAAACATTGTTGATTGTTTGACAGAATTCCATTGTTACCAAAAGTAGTATCAATACTTCCATCATAATTGTATTGTACTAATGAAGTATTTAATGGTGAAGATTTCAAATCATAACTATTTATCAAATATTTATTCTCTAGAGTTTTTAATATAGATCTTCCTGATCCATATATGCCTAATTGTGTAACTACTTTACCGTTTGTTCCAAAAGAAGTATCTATTGTGCCGTCACTATTTATTCTTGTTGTACCAACTTGACCAATTGTGTTTGAGATATTTTCAATTATTCCAGTAATAATTAATTTGCCATCTGCATCTTCATAAATTGATTGTGGAAATTCAGACTCATCAGTAGAATACAAATCAAAAGCGATATTTGTGTAACCATTTGTTCCAAAAGATGAATCTAAACTGCCATCAGCATTTAATCTTAAAACACCAAAATGAGTTTGACTACATTGAATTCCTGTTGTGCTGTAATCAAATGCTACATTTATTTTTCCATTTTGTGAAACCGTAACATTGTCAATAAAACTAACTATAACAGGTGTGTCATTAGTAAAATCTACAATGCCGTTAACTCCAAAAGTAGTATCTAAAACACCATTTTCAGTATATCTTGTAATTGATTGACCAGCAGCGTTATTAATTAATAATTTATCATCAGGTTGTTTAGCTAACATTGAAAAAGTAGAATTAATTTCTAAAATTCCGTTTGTTCCGAAAGATGTATCGATGCTACCATCTGTATTATATCTTACTAATGTGTTTTTATTATAAATAGTTGTACCATTACATGCAATTGTTTTCCCAGTAGATTGTTCAATTATGTCAAAAATAGCGTCAACACCTAAAATGGTATTATAATATTGTTCAAATTCAAAAATTCCATCGCTTGAAAATTGAAGTTTTTCTACTTTTGGAATGGTTGAATTATAAGAAGTTCCTCCTGTTATAATTTTTCCATCTGATTTAATAATTAAATACGATGAACCACCATTACTTGAAGTAATACTATATGTTGAAGTTCCATTGTTTCCAAAATTAGAATCAAAACTACCATCATTATTAAATTGATACAAATTAAACTCGTAATTAGTTCCAGTTGTTGAAATTAAAATTTTTCCATTTGAAAGACATTTTAAATGTGGTTTTTTGGTTTGAGTTGAAGTCAGACTTGATACATTATTAAGTTTATCAGTAATTAATATTCCTGTAGTATTAAATGTGGTATCTAAAATTCCTAAAGGAGTATAACGAACAATAGCTAAATATCCTGACGAAACTCCTGATAGAACAATATTTCCATTAACATCAATTTCTATAGATTTTGCAACACATCCATAGTTGCCAAACATTGTATTCACAAAACCGTTTGTTCCAAAATTTGAATCTAAAGTTCCATCTATATTGTATCTAGCTGTTGTAAAATTGGAATAATTTCCAAAAATTGCTCGACCAGTAATGATTATTTTATCATCATTTTGCACAACCAATTCACTTCCTTCATTATTTAGATTGTTAATGTCTAAAGTTACTTTTCCGTCTATATCAAAAAAAGAATCAAAACTACCATCAATGTTTAAACAACTAACTGCAAAATCATTATTTATTCCATTAGAAACATAACCACCTAAAACAATTTTTCCGTCACTTCTCAAACCTATTGATTTAATGCGCATGTCGTAATTGTTTATTTGAATTATTACTTTACCATTAATTCCAAAATTTGCATCAAAAGTTCCATTTTCATTTATTCTGTAAACAGAATTTAATCCAGCAACAATTATTTTCCCATCATTTTGAATTATTATGCTTTCTAGTTTGTTGTTATCAATAGTTATGTTTCCATAATTGTTAAATGAATTATCTAAGGTTCCATCAACGTTAATTCTTAAAACTTTATTTGATGTGACTACAACAATTTTTCCATCTGATTGCAAAGCACCGCCAGTAGTGATATCTCCAGTTGGAGTTGTAGAAAACGAATTAGTTACTATTCCATTTCCATTAAAAGTTGCATCCAATGTTTGTGAGAAACTTATAAAAGAAAATAGAATTATTAAAATAAGTAGTACTTTTTTCATATTTGTTTTTTTTAATAG
>JANXVF010000126.1 GCA_025351785.1 Flavobacterium sp. | reverse complement strand
TATGCAGTATTCCAATCCATTAACTGGTGGACACGTAATGCTAACAATGAGTGCATCAATGCAATTATTACCAGCAGGTTTCAAAGGTAAAGCACATAAACATACGGGATCATTTGTATATCAATGTGCCAAAGGAAAAGGATTTTCTATCATCAACGGACAACGATTTGATTGGAAAGAACGAGATATTTTTTGTGTTCCAAGTTGGGCTTGGCACGAACATCATAATTTATCTCAAACCGAAGATGCGTGTTTATTCCAATTTAATGATTTGCCCATAATTGAAGGTTTGGGATTATATCAAGAGAGAATTTTTGAAGAAAATAACGGACATCAAATTCAATAACAATATCAATTTCAAAAATCAATAAAAAAACTTTGCGAACTTTGCGTAAATCTTTGCGAACTTTGCGGTTAAACTAAAAATAATGAAACTACTTACCTACAAAACAGACAACAACGAACCAAGATTAGGATTCATTCACAACAATCAAGTAATTGACATGGAAGATTTTGGAGAAATATCCAATTTTCCATTGCCGAGTGATATGTTGGAATTAATTGATTTAGGATTTGAAATCATACCCGAAATAACCGAAATAATTTCAGAAACATCAAAGGAATTTTTCGATGAAGTGGCTTATGAACTGAACGAAGTAACTATCCTCGCTCCTATTGAAAAACCTAGAAAAAATATTATCGGAATTGGATTAAATTATACCGAACACGTTGCCGAAAGTGCTAGAACATTAGACACAACTGGAAAATTACCTCAAAAACCAATCATATTTTCAAAACCAACAACAACAGTAACGGCTACAAATACCGAAATTATTAAAAACACCAAACTAACCGAACAATTAGATTGGGAAGTTGAATTGGCAGTAGTAATTGGTAAAAAAGGAAAATATGTTACCAAAGCTGATGCCATGGATTATGTTTTTGGCTATACCGTTATCAACGATATTTCTGCTCGTGATTGCCGTCGTGAAGGTCAATGGATAGTTTCAAAAGGACAAGATACTTTTGCACCAATGGGACCAATTTTGGTAACCAAAGACGAAATAAAAAATCCACATAATTTGAATTTATCATTAAAAGTTAATGGTGTTGAAAAACAAAATTCAAATACAAAATTTTTACTTTTCAATATTAATGATTTAATTGAAGATTTGAGTACCGTTTTTACTTTAGAACCTGGCGATATTATTGCAACAGGAACGCCTTCTGGAGTTGGAGCAGGAAGAAACCCTCAAGAATGGCTTTATGATGGCGATGTGATTGAAGCTACTGTAGAAGGAATTGGAACTATTGTGAATACGGTTAAAGAAATATAAAAGGTTACTTTTCTTAGCATTCAGTTTAAAATCTTTATGATAACACATGGATCAAACAAAAATAGCTGTCGATATATTTAATAAACTTGCAGATGTTTATCAAGACAAGTTTATGAATGTTTCAATATATCATGTCTCATGCAATTTTTTTTGCAGTGCCATAAAAAAAGAAAAGGCCGAGGTTTTAGAATTGGCTTGTGGCCCAGGAAATATTACGAAATATCTATTAGAAAAACGTCCTGATTTTAGGATTATTGGAACCGATTTAGCCCCCAATATGATTGTATTGGCAAAAATAAATAATCCCACTGCTGAATTTAAATTATTAGATTGTAGATTAATAGCAAGCCTTAAAAAGAAATTTGACGGCATTTTGTGCGGTTTTGGTTTGCCTTATTTATCTAAAGAAGAAGCAATCCAATTTATTAAAGACTCTAGTCAACAATTAAATGAAAACGGAGTTTTGTATATCAGTACTATGGAAGATGACAATTCCAAATCAGGATTTAAAACCGGAAGCACTGGTGATACTATGTTTCAGAATTTCCATCAAGCCGATTATTTGAAAAAATCTCTTGAAGAAAATTGTTTTAAAATCATTCATTTAGAGCGAAAAGAATATATCCACAACAAACAGAGAACCATTGATTTAATAATTATTGCAACAAAATGAAAAAATACAAAATAGGACAAATAGTTCCATCAAGTAACGTAACGATGGAAACAGAAATACCTGCCATTTTTCGTTCACGCGAAACCATTTTACCAGAGCGTTTTACGTTTCATAGTAGCAGAATGCGTATGAAAAAAGTAACCAAAGAAGAACTCGAAGCAATGGATGCCATGAGTTTAAAATGCGCACAAGAATTATCTGATGCGCAAGTTGATGTTATGGGTTATGCGTGTTTGGTTGCCATTATGAGTATGGGAAGCGGATATCATTGCGTTTCAGAAGTAAATTTACATCAAGAAACAATTGCTAACAACTTCCCTACTCCAATTGTAACTTCGGCTGGAGCTTTAATTAATGGTTTGAAAGTTTTAGGTGCCAAACAAATTTCGATAATTACTCCTTACATGCGACCGTTAACCGATATGGTTGTTGATTATATTGAACATCAAGGAATTAAAGTAAAAGAAAGTATCGCACTAGAAATTCCAGATAATTTAGAAGTTGCCGCACAAAATCCGTTGAATTTATTAAAAATTTACAAACAGTTGGATTTAACTGATGTTGATGTTTTAGTAGTTTCGGCTTGTGTACAAATGCCATCTTTGGAAGCCATCGATTTAATTCAAGCCGAATGCGGAATTCCAGTAACATCTGCAGCGGTTTGCACAACTTATGAGATGATGAAAAAATTAGGTATTGAAGCCAAATCAACTATTGGTGGGGAATTATTGAATGGTAATTATTAATTAATAATCAATGGAATTTAAAAAATTTAATGGAAAATTAATATGTAATTTTGAGTTTAAATCACAAACTGAATTAGCTCAATTTTTATTAGAAATTGCTTCTTATGCTGATAAAACTCATCATCATCCAGACTGCAAAATTCATAAAGCTTTTCAACTAGAAGTAACATTATTTACTCACGATAAAAACGCAATAACTAAATTAGACCTAGATTTAGCTGCGTTTATTATTAAAATTTTTCAACTTAAAAATTCGCCAAAATAATTATAAAATAAAAATTATGAAAAATTTAATCGCTTTATTTGGAGCATTCTTTGCTGCTAAAAATACACGTTTTGGTTGTTTTGGAACCATTATTGTTTTTATTGTAGTATACTATTTGATAAAAAAGGTATTATAACTGTTTAATGAAAATATAAAAAGAGTCTAATAACTTAGACTCTTTTTATGAAAATATAAATAATTTAGCTTCTTCTACTCATTAAGATTCGTAAAACATACCAAAACAAAAGCATAATTGAAGAAAATAGTTGCAGTGAAGCTCCAACATATTGTTCGGTATCATATTGATCTTTAATTTGTGATGTTTGATATAAAATACTTGCAGAAGCTAGCACTACCATTCCTACAGAAAACCACAATCCCAAATTAAAACCAAAAATTGCACCTACAACTATGATTCCTAAAGAAACAAAGCCTCCAACAACCAAAATAGTTCTTAAAAAAGAAAAATCTGTTTTTGTAAAAAACACAACAGCTGTTAGTCCTGAAAACATAAATAAAGTTATAGCTGCTGCTTGACTTAGCATTTCGCCTCCAGAATAAAAAAAAGCGATCGCAATCATTGGCAAAAATATAATTGCTTCTAAAACTACATATATACCTAGACCTAGATATTGCATATTTCGAGAAGGATTGAAAGCAAATCTGTTAGACATTGTGGTTCCTAACCAAAACAATCCAATGATAAAAAGCCAACGATAACCGCCCATCATCCAAGCTATTGCGGTTGTCGGAACAAAAGAAAGCAACAAGTATTCTACAAAAATAAATCCTAAAATAGCTAAAGCTACATGTAAATAGGTTTTTCTATAAAAGGTAGCCTTATCATAATCTGTAGCATTAGAGACTAAAATGTTGTTGGTATTCATGTTTATTTGATTTAAAATTTTAACGAAATTACAGTTTTATTCGTTATAATGATATCTGTATGTGTATATTTTTTTGTTAAAAAAATTAGACTAGTGAACTTAAAAATATTGAAACAAAATTAATAAACCAAAAGGCAATCTAATAACGATATTATATTTTATTAGAATAAAAAAAACGCTCCAAAAATTATTATGCTTGGAGCGATTCAAAATTACATTTAAAAAAAAATGATTATTTACCAAATAACAACTCGATCTTTATCTTCTTGTCGCATTGGAGTTCCTTTTTTAATTCCAAAAGTTTTATAAAATTCTGGGATATTGGCAAGCGGTCCATTAATTCTGTATTGTGCTGGCGAATGAACATCACTCATAATTTGATTGGCTAACGATTCATTATTTGCATTTACCATCCAAGCATATCCATAAGATAAAAAATAACGTTTTTCTGGATTTAAACCGCTTATAATTTCACGATTTTTATATTGTTTTGTCTTTTTAAATGCTTCAAATCCCATTACAACTCCTCCTAAATCTGCTATGTTTTCGCCTTGAGTAGCATCGCCATTTATATTTTTATCGCCTACCTTAAATTTATTAAACTGAGACACTATTAATGCAGTTTTTGCTTTAAATTTAGATAAATCAGACGCTGTCCACCAATTATTTAAGTTTCCTTTATCGTCATATTGACTTCCTTGGTCGTCAAAGCCATGAGTAATTTCGTGTCCAAAAGTAGAGCCTCCAATAATGCCATATAATATTGCATCATCTGGCATGCTACCTTCATAACCTGGCACTAAAATGTTGCATGCAGGAACACAAATTTCGTTATTACTAGGATTGTAATATGCATTATATGTTTGAGGATACATGCCCCACTCTGTTCTATCTACTGGTTTTCCATATTTATTTATCATATAATTGTAAAACCATTTGTTAACCTCCATTTTGTTTTTACAATAAGCATTTTTCTCGATATTGATAGAACTTAAATCTTTCCATTTGTCGGGATATCCTACTTTCATTACAATTTTACTTAATTTATTGAGTGCTTTAACTTTTGTTTCGGCACTCATCCAATCTAATTTTTTTATGTGTTCGGCATAAACATCTCTAATATTATTTCCAATTTCTAACAGTTTTTCTTTAGAACCTTTTGGCAAATATTCGTCTACATAAACTTGACCAATTAGCTCTCCTAAAGCTCCATCGGTTTGTTCTACAATTCTTTTCCAACGTGGTTTTTGAGTTTTAACTCCATTTAAAGTTGTTGAGTAGAAATTAAAATTTTGCTGTTCAATATTTTTGTCAAGATATGATGCATATGTATTTACTAAATCCCATTTCAAATATGTTTTCCAATCGTCTATTGAATATGATTTTACCATTGTGTTAAGCGCTTTATAAAACTCTGGTTGACCTACTATAACAGAATCAGCCTTCGAAATTCCTAAATCTTGTAAAGTGTTTGTCCAATTAATATTTGGTGTTAAAGCATTAAATTGTGACAAACTCATTTTATTATAATTTTTTACAGGATCACGAAGTGCTTCTAATTTTCGGGAAGATTTAGCTAATTCTGTTTCGAGTTTCATTATTGAATTTGAGTTTTTTAATGCCTCTTCATTATTAATTTTCATTAATTTCATCATAGCTTCGATATGCTTTACATAGCCAGTTCGAATTTTTACATTTGCTACATCATTATCAAAATAATAATCTCGTTGCGGTAATCCAAGTCCTCCTTGCATGAATTGAAGTGCAACTTTTGAGCTGTTTTTATCATCTTGAGACACATAAAAACTAAAAGCAGGACTAGCACCTATTGTATGTAAATGTCCCATTGTTTTTAATAAACTGGGGATATCATTGATGCTTTCTATAACAGACAATTCAGCTTTAAGAGGTGTAATTCCATTTTTATTAATAGTGATAGAATCCATCCCTGAGGTATAAAAATCACCTATTTTTTGTTTATTACTTCCTTTTTCTTCATTTGCACTAGCTGATTTTTCGCAAATAGATTTCACTTGATTGTTTATAGTATCCTGAATCATTCTAAAAATACCATTGCTTTTCTCGGTAGATGGAATTGGATTATTTTTAAACCAGCCTCCATTCGCATAATGAAAAAAATCGGTAGCTGGATTTACAGTTGTGTCTCTGTTTGTTAATAG
>JANXVF010000113.1 GCA_025351785.1 Flavobacterium sp. | reverse complement strand
AACTTTTGGAGTTCCAGCAATTCCGGTGCGTTCTGGCGGAAGTATCCCTATTGTGGCTTTGTTTGAAAAAGAATTGAAATCTAAAACTATATTAATGGGTTTTGGCTTAGATTCTGATGCAATTCACTCACCAAACGAACATTTTGGGATTTTCAATTATTTAAAAGGTATTGAAACGATTCCGTTGTTTTATAAGTATTTTGTGGAATTGAGTAAGTAATTTAACCGCAAATTCGTAAATTTTAAATCCGTTTCTTCTAAATTGAAGAATGGATTTTTCTTTTTAAACAATCTGTGAATCAGTGGCTAACAAAACTAATTTTCTAAATTTTACAACATTCTAAAATCTTTGGCGTTAAATTTGTATAAACATCATCAATCATAAAATCAATCAATCATGTTAAAACGTTTTTTTATCCTTTGTTCTGGTGTCGATACCAACATTGTGAACGGTTGTTCGAACGGCGAACAAAATAAATATGCAGGAATTGGAGCCACAGTTTTCTTCACCGCAATTATGGCTTTTATAGCCAGTAGTTATGCGCTTTTTACAGTTTTTGATAATGTTTACACCGCAGTTTTCTTTGGGTTAATTTGGGGATTTTTAATTTTCAATCTCGATCGATTTATTGTTTCAACAATCAAAAAACGAGATAGCTTTCTGGACGAATTTATTCAAGCAACACCACGAATCGTGTTGGCTATTATTATTGCAATTGTAATTTCAAAACCATTAGAAATTAAAATCTTTCAAAAAGAAATTGCTACCGTTTTATTGAAAGAGAAAAACGAAATGGCACTAGCTAACAAAAAACAAATCGCTAATTATTTTCAGTCTGATGTTGATAGAAACAAAGCTGAAATCGATAGCTTAAAAAGTGATATTTCTAAAAAAGAAAAAGAAGTAAACGATTTATATTCGGTTTTCATCACTGAAGCAGAAGGAACAGCAGGAACAAAAAAATTAGGAAAAGGTCCGGTCTACAAAGAAAAACGTCAAAAACACGATGCGCAATTGAAACAACTCGATTCGATTAAAGCAATAAATGCCATAAAAATTACAGAAAAAGAGGCAAAAGCCAAAACATTACAAGCTGATTTAGATAAAAAAGTAACCGAAACACAACCCATAATTGATGGTTTTGATGGATTGATGGCAAGAATTAATGCTTTGAATAAATTGCCTTGGTTACCTTCATTTTTTATAATGCTATTATTTTTAGCTATTGAAACTTCACCAATTATTGCCAAATTACTCTCTCCAAAAGGTGAATATGATTATAAGCAAGAAGATGCCGAAATGGGAATTAAAAATATGTTGGCTCAAAATCGTTATCAAAGTGATTTGCAACGCAAAACTGATGCCGAAATTTATGATAAAGTGTATGCAGATATCAAAGACGATAGAGAACTTTATAATTATAAAAGGAAAGGTGCAACCGAATTATTGAAGTTGCAAGCTGATGGATTTGTAGAGAAACAGAAACGTTCAATGTAAAAAATAGTCGAAAGTCAAAAGTTGAAAGTCTAAAAGAATTAACCTTTAAATTTTCGACTTTATGACTTTCAAATGTTAAGAATCTTTTACATATAACTCAAAATCTCTTTTTTATAGTTATCATATTCACCTTGCAAAATCAATCCATTGTCAAGGAGTTTTTTATAATTCTGAAGTTTTTCAAACAGCTCATCTTGTGTTAAATCGGCTAACTTTCTTTCATTTGAGTCAGCCTTTCCATCTGGATGTTGCTTTTCATCACGATATCCTGATTGCTCTAGAGGAATTAATACCGCAAAACTACTTACTTCTTCGGTTTCCACTTCTTCAATCTCAATTTGATTCAAATTTTTATCATTAACCTCTTCAAATGCAATTTCTTTTGCCAAATTTGAATTATCAGTAGGAACATTTAGCACAGGATTTTTTAATAAGTCTAATTGTTCTTTTGCATAAGTATATAATTTTCGAGCTTGATTTTTTGGCAAATAATCAACTGTATGCGTCAATTCTGATTTGGTAGAAAACGTGAAATCAGAACCCAAAATACCCTCTTTAACAAAGCTTGCCACAACATCATCCCAATCATAATCAATAAATTCCATTGACAAACCAAGATTTTTTGGTTTACACAAAATTATTCTCTTGTTGGTAACTACAATACTATCGGGCAAAATAGTTACTGCTAGTTTTTTTTGCACAGCGATATAACCAATTTCTTCATTTGACATTAAAAGATTTTCCAACTTAGCAGTGATTTTTTCAATCGCTTTTGGATCTTGATCTTCGTTTAATATTTTCTTTAAATTGTCTATCATTTATTCTAAACTTGTTTTAGCAACTCTCGATGCTAACGATTAATATTAATTATTTTATACCTACAAAGATTTAAAACCACTCAAAGTATCACAAAATTTATGCCTTACTTTCTAAATGTAATATTTCCACCTGAATTTTTTTAGTCAAACTTTCAAAAACCAAATTATATGAATCATGAATCAATTCACGCATCATTTTGTCAGAAACATCACTATTAAAACTAACTGTATTCCAATGGATTTTACTCATGTGATAACCCGGATTTATAGCTTCATATGCAACACGAAGTTCCAACGCTTTTTCAGGATTGCATTTTAAATTTAGAGTTGGAGTTCCTTTTTCCCAATCCGATAAATTGCTTAAGCAAAACATTTTTGAGCCCACTTTAAAAACCAATGTGTCTTCATCAAAAGGAAAATGTTCGGTAACTCCCTTTTTAGATAAACAGAATTCGTAAAATTGTTGAATATTCATAATTTCAAAAATAATTAAAAATTATGAATTGTATAAGTTGTTTTAAATTTAAAAAAACTAATTTTAAAAATTAACGTTATTTGATTTTTATATGAAAAATAAAATCACAAAACATCAATTATTTGATGTTTTTTCTTCCTTAAACGCTACAGAAATCCCATTTATTAATCAAATGGAATATTTAGTTGACGGACAGTTTAAGCAATGGGATAAAGCTTTTAACGAAGTCTATGCCGCAATTTGCAAGCAAACAAACGAAAAGAAATTAGAACGAATTTTAATTGGAAAAATTCCAAAAACAGGTTTGCCCGAGGCTTTTGAATGTTTAGAAAGCTCCGAAAAAGCATATAACAATGGTTTTGGCGAATGGCCAATGTTTTCTGTCGAAAAACGAATTCATCATGTTGAACTTTTTGTTGGCGAAATGCTAAAACTAAGAAGTGAAGTAGTCAATTTGTTGATGTGGGAAATTGGAAAATCTGAAAAAGATTCTGAAAAAGAATTTGATAGAACCATAAAATACATTTATGATACGATTGAATCATTAAAAAAACTAGAACGAAAATCAGCAACTTTCACTATAGAAGAAGGTGTGATTGGTCAAGTTCGTCGATCGCCTTTAGGAGTAACTTTGTGCATAGGACCTTATAATTATCCGCTAAATGAAACCTACACTTTGCTCATTCCAGCTTTGATAATGGGTAACGTGATTTTATTTAAACCGCCAAAATACGGTTGTTTGTTGCACTATTGTTTATCAAAGGCTATTGAAAAAAGTTTTCCGAAAGGAGTTGTAAATTATCTTTATGGAAAAGGAAGTGAAATAATACAGCCCCTTATGAATACTGGTAAAATTAATGTTTTAACTTTAATTGGTTCTAGCAAAGTAGCGTCAGATATTAAAAAAGCACATCCAAAAGTAAATCGGTTGAGAGCAATTCTGGGATTAGATGCAAAAAATCCTGCAATCATTTTAGAAAATGCCAATTTAGATAATGCAGTAGACGAATGTGTTTTAGGCAGTCTTTCTTTTAACGGACAACGTTGCACTGCACTAAAAATTTTATTTGTTCATGATAATATAAAAGATGAATTTATAAAAAAATTCTGTGAAAAAGTGGATGCTTTAAAATTTGGAATGCCTTGGGACGATAAAGTGCAAATCACACCTTTACCGGAAGAAGATAAATTCAATTATTTGAACGAGTGTATTGCCGATGCAACAAAAAATGGCGCTAAGATTATGAATCATAACGGGGGCATTCAAAACGGAACTTTATTTTTTCCAGCAGTACTTTTTCCTGTAAAAGATGGAATGAAATTATATAGAGAAGAGCAGTTTGGACCAATTGTTCCCATAGTTTCTTTTAGCGATATGCAAGAGCCAATCGACTATATGATTACTTCAAATTATGGACAGCAGGTAAGCATTTTTGGCACAGATACTCAAGAAATTTCACATTTAATCGATGGTTTGGTAAATCAAGTTTCAAGAGTGAATATTAATGTACAGTGCCAGCGTGGTCCAGATACATTTCCCTTTACAGGTAGAAAAGATTCTGCCGAAGGAACACTTTCAGTCTATGATGCTTTACGTTCATTTTCAATACGAACAGTTGTTGCAACTAAAGAAACGAAAGAAAACAAGGTAATAATTAACAAAATTGTTACAGAAGGAGAATCAAATTTTTTATCAACTAAATTTATTTTTTAAACTGGTATATAAATTTTAAAAACTAATCAATCTATATTATAAAGAATTGGTTTACTTGGGCTTGCATCATTTTCGAACGAAGCAATTTGAAGATTTAAAATATAACTTCCGTCTTGAATCTTATCTTCAACAAAAATCATTTCGGTAATGGTGCAGTTAAAACGTGCATCATTATTTAATTTGTTCACATCTTTTACATTCCAAAATGCTTTGTGTGCTAGTAATTTTCCTTCATCTTCTTCTCTATCAACACTAGGCAAATCTATAAGTAAATGTTGAAATCCGAATTCTCGAATATAAATTGTGGCTTCTTCTGATAAATATGGTGGATTGGTTTTGGAATAATTTTTATGTTTTTTGGATTCTAAATTTGGTAATGTTCTGATAATTAATGCTGCAGTTGTCTCGCAGAGCGCAGTCGAAGTGTTCATTTTTAATGCTTCCTCTATTAGA
The DNA here is from genome assembly GCA_025351785.1 of Flavobacterium sp. Taxonomy (GTDB): domain Bacteria; phylum Bacteroidota; class Bacteroidia; order Flavobacteriales; family Flavobacteriaceae; genus Flavobacterium. The sequence goes on along the minus strand of JANXVF010000113.1, from coordinate 2,778 downwards.
TTTTTAGTAATTACCAAATCACCATTTATAGTTGTAGGTGTGATTGAAATCAATTCGGCGGTAAAGAAAAATTGTTTCAAACATTGATTTAACGAATAAAATTCTCGTGTAATGTGTCCGAGACATTCGGTATGTGTGCCATGTCCGTGAGGATTGAAGAAAATATTATTAAAATTAGTCGAACTCCCTTCAGAAACTTTTCCAATCCAATCACCAAATTTTACTGGCTCAATTTCGGGTTTTTCAATGTACCACGCAATCGGATTTGCATCTGTATTGGTTAATGGAATGGAAATATCAATGGGTTTTGATAGGTCGATTTTGAATTTATTTTCAATTAATGCAATCATATAAAAAAAGGGTTTTTTGCCACAAAGAAACAAAGTCTCCATGAAAAATTAAAACTTTCTGGCTTAGCGTCTTTATGGTATAATTTTATTCCAAATTTAGCAAAAACAAATCACTTGCAATTCCGTCACTTAAAAATTTACCTTTTTTGGTAGTTCGCAAAATATTCTCATCTACAAAAAGCAAATGTTCTTTAATATATTTCACTGCTCGTTGGTTGAGATAATTCAAATAAGTTTTTCCAAATTCGTTTTGAATTCTATCTAAAGAAATTCCCCAAATAGTTCGCAATCCAGTCATAACATATTCGTTATATTTATCTGTTTTAGATAAAATTTCGGTTTCTGAGGGTAATTTATTTTCTTGAATTGATTTAATATACAGCGAATTATTCGACACATTCCAACTACGTTTTTCACCATCATAACTATGTGCCGAAGGTCCAATCCCGATGTATTTTTTTCCTAACCAATAACTAGAATTGTTTTTAGAAAAATAATTTTCCTTTCCAAAATTGGATAATTCGTAGTGAATAAACTCATTTTCAGATAGTTTATCAACCAGAATCTGAAAATGTTCTTGCGCTAATTCATCGTTTGGTTGCGGAATTATTCCTTTTTTTATAAAGTTATACAACGCCGTTTTTGGTTCAACCGTTAAAGCATAACTTGAAATATGTGGAATATTAAAAGACAAAGCAGTTTCGATATTTTGAAGCCATTTTTCGTTAGTCATGTTTGGGATTCCGTAAATTAAATCGATAGAAATATTATCGAAATATCGTGTTGCAAATTCAAGACATTTTTTTGCTTCTTCCGAGTTATGAGCGCGGTTCATCAGTTTTAAATCGTCTTCAAAAAACGATTGAATTCCGATACTTAATCTATTAACTCGGTTATTTGATAATTCAATTATTCGTTCTTTAGACAAATCATCTGGATTGGCTTCGACTGTAATTTCTGGATTTTCGACAACATTATAATTTGAATAAACAGTATCAATCAAAAATCTCAAATCTTCAATTTGCAATAATGAAGGAGTTCCTCCACCAAAATAAATGGTTTCTATCAATTCATTTTTGTCACTTCGAGCGCAGTCGAGAAGCTCACTTTTTCGCATTTCAATTTCTTCTGCCAATGCCAAAACCATTTCGTCTTTTTTCTTCAATGAAGTAGAAAAATGAAAATCGCAATAATGACACGCTTGCTTGCAAAATGGTATGTGAATGTAGATTCCGCTCATTTATTTAGTGGTTAGTTGCAGGAACAGTTTGCAGTATTGAGACTGAAAACTGAGATTGAGAACTATTTTTTAACTCTAATTTCATTATCTTTAACAAAAGCATCCCAACCAGTATAACTTTTTTCGCCAACTACTTTTCCAGAGTTGAAAAAATGACAAACCGCAGCTGCCAATCCATCAGTAGAATCTAGATTTTTTGGTAATTCTTTAAGTCCGAGAAGTTGTTGCAACATTTTGGCGACTTGTTCTTTGCTGGCGTTTCCGTTTCCTGTGATTGCCATTTTTATTTTTTTTGGTTCATATTCTGTAATTGGAATGTCTCTCGAAAGTCCAGCTGCCATAGCAACCCCTTGTGCTCTTCCTAATTTTAACATCGATTGTACGTTTTTACCAAAAAACGGAGCTTCAATAGCAATTTCGTCTGGATTGTGTGTATCAATTAGTTCAATTGTTCGTTCAAAAATGATTTTTAATTTTTGATAATGATTGTCATATTTACTCAATATTAATTCGTTTAACTGAATAAATTCCATTTTTTTATTGATGACCTTTATCAATCCGAAACCCATTATTGTAGTTCCTGGGTCGATTCCTAATATTATACGTTCATTTGCCATTTTCAGTTGTCAGTGTTTAGTTTACAGATATCAATTACTTTTAGTAAACATAATTCACACTCAAGATTGTATATTTGTACCAATGATTTCAATTTCTCACAAAGCTAATCAATTCCTAGTTTTTTTAATCAAACTTTTGATTGTTGTTGGGGCATTTTATTTTATTTACAACCAGCTAGTTTCAAATGATAAGTTAGATTGGAATAATTTTTTGACTCTGTTTCATAAAAAAAAATCTTTAGTTGGAATAATATTTATCTTGTTTTTAAGTTTTTTAAATCGTTTTTTCGAAATCTTGAAATGGCAAAATTTAGCACAAGTTGTAAAACCAATACCGATTTATGATGCTACAAAACAAGTTCTTGCAGCATTAACTTTGGGAGTTTTTACTCCGGTTGGCGTAGGTGAATATGCTGGAAAAGCATTGTATTTTGAAAAAAAAGACACTAAAAAAATTATTTTTCTGAATTTAATTTGCAACGGAATTCAAATAGTTGCCACAGGATTTTTTGGTATTATTGGAATGATGATATTAGGTTACTGGCTTTGGAGTTTTGTGACTATTGGCATT
>JANXVF010000087.1 GCA_025351785.1 Flavobacterium sp. | reverse complement strand
TCTAATCTCACCAGAAGTGTTTTTTTCGGCCAAACGAATGGCTTCAATAATTTCTTGTTCTTCCTTTTTAGTTAAAAAATCCTCTACTTTTGACATCAGATTTATTTATTTAGCTTCTTTTTTATCAAAATTAAATTCTACATCTGGAGCTTTATCTGCACCTGCAACAGCTTCAAAATAAGGTTTAGCTTTAAAACCAAACATACCCGCAAATAAACTGTTTGGAAAAACGCTAACATGATTATTGTAGGGTTTAACAGCTTCGTTAAAACGAGTTCTGGCTGTCAAAATTTGATTTTCGGTGCTTACTAATTCGTCTTGTAATTTCAAGAAATTTTCGTTTGCTTTTAAACTAGGATATTGCTCTACTGTAACTAATAATCTTGATAATGACGATGTTACTCCACCTTGTGCTTGATTGTATTGAGCCAATTGTTCTGGTGTAATATTACTAGGGTCGATTGTAGTTTGTGTTGCTTTTGCACGAGCTTCAATCACAGCTGTTAGAGTTCCTTTTTCATATTCTGCAGCACCTTGTACTGTTTTTACTAAATTTCCAATTAAATCATTTCTTCGTTCGTAAGCAGTTTGAACATTTCCCCAACTTTCTTTTACATCTTGATCTAAAGTTACCGCCGTATTGTTTATTCCTTTAAAATAAAAGTAACCTATAAATAGTACTACTCCTACAATTATCCAAGGCAAAAATTTTCTCATAATTTCTAGTGTTTTAAGTTTTTGTTAGTGTTTATTATTTTATGGTTTTAATATTGTTTATAATGAATTTTTTATACTCAAAAGTTGTGCCTTAACCGATTCTAGTTTTGATATAATTTCATATTTATCTAAAGTTTTTTTCTGACTTTGTTTTAAATGAGTTTTTGCTCCCTCGAGAGTAAAACCTCGTTCTTTAACCAAATGATAAATTAATTGTAAATTTTTTACATCCTCTTGAGTAAACATTCTATTTCCTTTGGCATTCTTCTTTGGTTTTAAAATATCGAATTCTTTATCCCAAAAACGTATGAGTGAAGCATTTACATCAAATGCTTTTGCTAGTTCACCTATACTAAAATATAATTTTTCCTTTGAAAGTTCGATATGCATACTCTTATTTTTATTTAAATTTAAACTTGCAAAATGGTTTTAATCTAACGATTGATTTTCTTGATTAGCAATTTTAGCAATCGAAATATATTCAGCTGCCGAAATATTTCCGTAATAAAAATTAATAGGGTTTACCACTTTACCGTCTTTATGAACTTCATAATGCAAATGTGGCGCTTCACTTCGCCCGGTGCTTCCAACAAAACCTATTATATCTCCTCGTTTTATGCGTTGCCCAGGTCTAACATTATATTTACTCAAATGTCCAAATAAAGTTTCGTAACCAAAACCATGTTCTATAACAATATGATTTCCAAAACCTGATGCAGAATTGTCAGCATTCTTAACTACTCCATCACCTGTTGCATAAATTGGCGTTCCTGTTTTTGCTGTAAAATCCATTCCTTCGTGCATTTTTCGTGCTTTAGTAAACGGATCACTTCTATAGCCAAAACCAGATGCCATATGTTTTAAATCTTCATTTTTTACTGGTTGAATTGCCGGAATTGCACTCAGTAATTTATCTTTCACCTTTGCTAATTTTAAAATTTCATCCAATGATTTTGATTGTACTGCCAAAGCTTTTGAAATAAAATCTACTTTTTCAGAGGTTTTGATTACCAAATCAGAATTATTAAAACCTTCCAATTCTTTATATCTTTTTCTATCAATAATTCCTCTTCGCGTTTCTTTTGAAATTGGAGCGGAGTTAAAATAAACGCGATATAAATTGTTATCTCTATCTTCTAAATCAGAAGCAACTTGGTCAATATCTTCAATTTTTTTATTCAAAATGGCATAACTCAACTTCATATTCTCAATTTCTCGTGCCTGAATCTTGTCTTTTGGCGTTTCAAAATAAGGTGTATTCATCAAAATCACAAAACAAAGAAACCCAAACAATGCCGACGCAATCAAGAATAACAGCGCATAACCAAATTTTTTTCGCTTTTGCGGACTAATTATTCGATACGCTAAACTTTCTGAGTCGTAATAATACTTAACTTTCTTCGGCATTTCTTAAATTATACTATTTTTGTAATCGTTTTAAGAATAACAATGGTTATACGAACAAATTTAAGAAATGTTTCATTCTAAATCTATTTTTTATTTTAGGAGCAAAACTTTCGGGATCTTTGTTTTTATTATTACTGATTTTTTGCAATTAAAGAAGTATCGCTAAAATCGGAATTATTTTATAAACTATAGCAAAAAATATCATTTCAAAATATCATTCGTGTTAAATACAAAATAATGAAATCACAAGACATTCGTATATCATACCTAAATTTCTTTGAATCAAAAGGACATTTAATTGTTCCATCGGCGCCAATCGTTCTAAAAGATGATCCAACTTTGATGTTCAATAACTCAGGAATGGCGCAATTTAAAGAATACTTTTTAGGAAACGGAATTCCAAAAAGTAAACGAATTGCCGATACTCAAAAATGCCTTCGTGTTTCAGGAAAACACAATGATTTGGAAGATGTTGGTTTTGATACGTATCATCATACCATGTTTGAAATGTTAGGAAATTGGTCGTTTGGCGATTATT
>JANXVF010000078.1 GCA_025351785.1 Flavobacterium sp. | reverse complement strand
AGGAGATCCTCGTTTCAAGCCCTTAAATTGTTTCATAACATCTTCTTGAGAAAATGAATAGGCTAAAAGATTATCAAGAATTTGACGCAACATGGCAACGTCTTCTTCCATTTGTTCTTGCTCACCGCCTTCCATACTCGATTGCATATCTTGACTCATTTGCTTCATTTTTTTTGAAGCACTTTTTTGTTTAGGTTTGGCTCCAGCCTTAGAACTCTTTTTTAATTCATCGGATGCTTTCTTTAAATCTTCATCAATACTTTTTTCTTTTGGAGCTGTATCTGGAAGTTCAACAGGAGTTTTTAATTCTTTATTGTCTTTTTCTAAATCTTTTAATTCCTCTTGAATTTTGTCAAATTCTTTATTAATTTCTTCTTGTTTTTCTGTAGAATTTTCTTTCTCGTTTTCAGATAATTTATCTTGCTTATCAGAAAGTTTGTCTAATTTATCAGCTATTTGTTCGGCTTTCTTTTCTACATAATATTTCTTAGTAAGTTCCACTAGTTGTTGCAAACTTTTAGTTTGATTTTTACTTTGCTGTTTCAATTTATCCATTTTCTCAAACAACTCGTCTTTCTCTAATTTCTCATTAAGTTTTTGAAGTTCATCTAAAAGCTTTTTATTCTTTTCTAAATCTTTGTCAACTTTATCTAATCTATCTTTTAAAAGTTCTTTGACCTCATCTTTCTTTTCGGTTTTAACTTTGTCGAGATTGTCTTTCATTTTCTCAGCAAAATTCTTCATCATTTCATCTTGCTTCTTTTGCTTGTCAAGAAAATCATTGACTTTTTGCTGTTCTTTAAATTCTAAGTTGTCTTTCTCCTTACCCATTTTTTGCAATTTCTCCATTTCGTTCAATTGCTTGTCTTGCGTTTTTAAAGATTTTTCTAATGAATTTATATTGTCATTTTGTTGTTGTAATACTTGATCTTCCTTTTCAGATTCTGTAGCAATTCTATTTGAAAAAACCGATGATTTTGCGCTCTTGAAATTATGCAGAGCGTCATTATCAAAAATTTCAAAGTAATATTCATAAGAAACACCTTCTTCTACAGGAAGATTACTTGGGAAAGCAAAAACAAACTGATCATAAACATCTCGTTTTACAGCAATTATTCCACGTTTAGCCAAATTAGGTTTGTCTTTTGGATAATAAACAACTTGCAATTTAGACAATCCATAATCATCAGAAACTTGTCCTAAAACATAGTTTTTTTCAATTTTAAGACTGTCTGGGGCATTTCCGACAGAAATTGTTGGGAATTGATCTTTTACAACAGAAATTTGATAATTAAGCTTTTCGTAATTCTGAACTTTATTATTGGAAGTAACAATTTGATAATCTGTGTTTTGAACAATGTTTTTAGACAATAAAAACTGATTTTCTTGTTTAGAAAAAGCATATTTAGCAGAAGCGTCTAACCATTCTACTTTTTGTGTAGCCAAAGTTTTCATACGCCAAGTCACTCGAGTTCCTTCAGGAAGTACAGCATTTCCAGTTCCTTTGATAACTTCTGATTTTTTATTCAAATAAATTGGGAAATTCAAAACCATTTCGAAATTAGCAATCGACGGAACGGTAACAACATTCAACTCATATTCGTGCGAAGAAACATCGTTTGCTTCAATATGAAATTCTAAATTTTCTTTAGGTTTTGGAATCAAAAATTGAAATTCGCCTGCTTTATTACTTTCCATAAAATAACTTTCGTCACCAATAAAAATCATAGCATTTTCAGGAACAACTTTACCAACTGTTTTTACTTTTAAAAGAAAATCTTGATTTTGTTCGGTTTGTAAATTTTTATTTAAAAGTTGAAATTCAAATGGTGCTGGTGGCAAAAATTGTTGTTTATAATTCACTACACGATTCAAACTTTGTGAAATAAAATTGCTGTTTCCAGACAAATAAAAGAATGCAAAAAACAAAATTGGAATAATGGCTAACGGCAAAAATTTCTTGTTTGTTCCAAAATTAATGGCGTTTCCAAACGGAATTGGTTGCAGTGTATTAGCTTTTTGATCTATGGAAGCTAAAAGCAATTCTGACTTATTAGTGTCTTGTGATAATTGTAAAAAGTTAGTCAGCTTATCGCCTACTTCGTTAAAATGATTTCCGATGATTTTGGAAGCATCATCATAATTAATTCCTTTTTGAAGTTTGAATAATTTAAAAATTGGAAATAAAATAAAGCGCAACAACAAGAAAAGTTCCACAACAATAAATGTCCAAAATAAAATGGTTCTAGCTGTTGGTTTTAACCAAAGAAAGTATTCTACAAATAGCGTAAAAAGAAAGTAAATCAAACCTATTCCGACAAAAAAAATGGTTCCACGTAGTAGTTCATTTGTGTAAAACTTCTTAATAAACTGTTCGAGTTTACTGTAAATTATGTTCTGATTTTCCAAAATTGTTAATCATTTGTTTATAACCGATAAAAGTACTAATTTCTCTTTAGAATAAAAGTTAATTCTTTACTAAACACTAACTTTATAAATTTAAGAGAATTTTGTTTTTTATAATTTTGTATTTTTACATTATAAATAAAATCCATAGATGGAAAAGTTATACGATTTACTTTCTAAATACAACACAATTTCTATTCCGCTTTCGCTAGAAGAAGAGCAAAGAAATTTATATGAATATGTGTATGCAACAAACAAATTAGAAGGAAATCAATTGACTTTGATTCAAACAACTGAACTTTTTAAGAGTGATACAATATCTGGAAACAACATTAGAACATCCGATATTTTAGAACAAAAAGGAATGTATAAGGCTTTAAAAAGGATGCTTTTGGCTGTAAAAAACAAAGAAGAATTATCTATAAATTTACTTTTAGAATTGAATTGGTTAAGCATTGGAAACCTTTGGAATGATGATTATTATCTAGATGCTAAAGAAAAAGGACAAGAAAAAGGAACTTTTAAAATTAGTCCAAATGTAATTTCAATCAAGAAAAACAACATTGAGATTGAAAAAATAATGCCATTAAGTTCACCTAAAAATGTTAGTGAAAATATGGATGAACTTATTAATAAAATAAATTCAAGCGACAAAAATACAATTGAAAAAGCAGTTTTTTTAGCACAAGAAATTTGGTTACATCAGCCGTTTGTAGATGGAAATAAACGAACAGGAAGATTATTAATAAATTTTTTATTGATGAAAGAAGGTTTTCCATTATTTACATACAACAATCCAAACTCCAATTATAATAGTTTACTTGTAGAGCAATATTATGACCAAAAACCTGATTTGATTAAAAATTATATTATTGAAACATTAACTTCTAGATTAGAAAATGCAATAACTTCAAATTCAAAAATCAAAAAAAATGGAAATGGTTTAAGATTTATGTTGTAATAAAACTTTCAGCTTACAACTTCTATTTATCTTTGCATACACTTAGATTAACTCGCTATTAAAATAGATTAATTATAATTACAAATCATGTCTAAACAAGTTCGTGTGCGTTTTGCACCAAGTCCAACTGGACCATTACATATTGGCGGTGTTAGAACTGCCCTATTCAATTATTTATTTGCTAAGAAAAACAATGGTGTTTTCTATTTACGAATTGAAGATACCGACCAAAATCGTTTTGTTCCTCGAGCAGAAGAATACATTCTTGAAGCGTTGGAATGGTTAGGAATTGCGCCAAGCGAAACTGTTGAAAAGAACGAAAAATTTGGACCATACCGTCAATCGGAAAGAAAAGAATTGTACAAACAATATGCGGATCAATTGATAAATTCAGGCTGGGCTTACTATGCTTTTGATACAGCCGAAGCATTAGATGCGCATAGAAAACAACATGAAACCGACGGAAAAACCTTTATTTACAACTGGCACAATCGTGAAAAATTAGATACTTCTTTAGTGATTTCGAAAGAAGAAACTGATAAACGAATTGCTACTGGAGAAGATTATGTAATTAGATTTAAAACTCCTGTAAATGAAACGTTGCATTTGCATGATATTATTCGTGGAGACATTAAATTTGAAACTAATTTATTGGATGATAAAGTTTTGTTCAAATCGGACGGAATGCCGACTTATCATTTAGCCAATATTGTAGATGATCATTTGATGGAAACTTCTCATGTAATTCGTGGTGAAGAATGGTTGCCTTCGATGCCTTTACATAGTTTATTGTATAAAGCTTTTGGTTGGGAAGCACCAGAATTTGCTCATTTACCATTGATTTTAAAACCTATCGGAAACGGAAAATTATCCAAACGCGATGGCGATAAAATGGGATTTCCAGTGTTTCCTTTAGAATGGAAAACCGAAGAAGGAGTTTCA
>JANXVF010000071.1 GCA_025351785.1 Flavobacterium sp. | reverse complement strand
AATAATCTTCTGGTAAAGTTACAGTTTTATCTTTAACCGGATTATTATGAATGTATTCTATTTTTTGTTGAATAAACGAATTGCTATAAATATGTTCTGCATGATAGCCATCTTGCCATACTTTGTATTGTTGATCTCGCTCCAAATGCTCGCATGATTTCTTGAAATAATCCAATAACCATTCGCGTCTGCTTTCTGGCTCATCAATAAGTATGTTTCCTAAAATCTCGCATTACATCCGAAAGCACAAAGCCACCAGTTGCTTTACAAAACAAAACAAATGACTACTCACCAAACACCAAGCATAAATTTCTAGTTCTTTATTTTTTTGACAATGTTTTAGTGCATCAGTAATTATAAATTTTTGATTCAATCTAGTAAAATATCTACCCAGCCGACAGTAGTAATTGTTATAAAAAATGCCTCGTTAGTTGTTGTTGCTTTATATTTTGTTGACATAAATTTTAATATCGGTTAAGCAAATATACCAAATATCTATTTATCAGTTTTAATTGCAAACTGCACTCAACCACGAAAAAACAAACAAGCTTATATCAAATGTTTATTGTTAAATTAGTTTGTCATCTTTGTGGGCACGGATTAAAATCCGCGCTATCGACCGTGACGCATATCCGAGCGATCGGGGTTAAAAAAAAATTCAATTAATAAAACCATAATCAGTAAAATACAAACCTTACCAATATAGACGACATCCTACTTCGGATATATTTTAATCATGCAAAGAAATCTTTACTCAATAATCTAACTTGTTGCTACCACAACAAGTTTTTTTTAGTTTCACAGTTAAATTTAGAGCAACCGCAACTAGATTACAGCAACTTCAAGTAGATTTAGAGTAACTTCAGGAAGATTTAGAGTAACTTCAAGAAGATTTAGAGTAACTGCAAGTAGATTTAGAGTAACTGCAAGTAGATTTAGAGCAACTGTAAGTAGATTTAGAGCAACTGCAAGTAGATTTACAGCAACTGCAAGTAGATTTAGAGCAACTGCAAGTAGATTTAGAGTGACTGCAAATAGATTTACAGCAACTGCAAGTAGATTTACAGCAACTTCAATTAAATTTAGAGTAACTGCAAGTAGATTTAGAGCAACTGCAAGTAGATTTAGAGTAACTGCAAATAGATTTACAGTAACTGCAAGTAGATTTATTTAAGTACAACTTATACTTATCCATCATACTTATACTCCGAGCAGAAATATAATCACATAAAGCCCAGTAGGATATTCACAACCTTCAACAAAATCGAGTAGCAACAAACTGGCTTTTGGCAATATTAGTGTTTCGAGCTTATACAATGTTAGTTCTATATGATGGTTTTTTATTATATTTAAATTTGTTAATTTGTATCTTAGTTATAAAACTTATTGACCAAATCAAACGTACATTTGTTAGATATTATTTATTTAAATTATTATGAAGTCTATATTTTGTTCCATTTTTATAATAACATCATATGTCTTTCAAGCCCAAGTAGGCATTGGTACTTTGATGCCAAATGCGCAACTCGAAATAGTTTCTAGCAATCAAACCACACCGCAAAATACAGATGGAATTTTGATTCCAAAAATTGATGCATTCCCAGTTTTAAATCCAACAATTCTTCAACAAGGCATGCTTGTTTATTTAAATGTCACTTCGGGTGCAAAACCTATTGGTTTTTACTATTGGGATTTTCCAACTCTAAGTTGGATAGGATTTCAAAGTTCAAACTCAATAGACTGGAACCTTACAGGCAATGCGACAACAAGTTCAAGTTCAAATTTTATAGGTACAAAAGATGATAATGACTTAGTTTTTAGACGAAATAATCTCAGAGCAGGAATTTTAGGAAGCCCTACAGGAAACAAAAATACTTCATTCGGAAGCAATTCTTTAAATCCAACCCTATCTGGAACCAGAAATACAGCCTTTGGTAGCAATACACTTCCCTCGATTACTTCTGGAAACAATAATACCACGGTGGGCGATCAATCTATGTTTGCAAATTTATCAGGAAGCGAAAATGTTGCTATAGGTACAGGAGCACTTTTTTCTAGTCAGTTCGGAGTTTGTAATGTTGCAATTGGTAGAAATGCGCTTACAAGCACAAATGGATCTACCGGTACCGAAGGTTCAAACAATTCGGGTGTAGGATATCTCTCGCTTCGATCAAATACCAAGGGTGCATTTAACACTGCCTTTGGTCGCGAAAGTTTATATTCTAATATATTGGGTAATAATAATACCAGTTTAGGCTATCAATCAGGATTTTTAGCAACAGGAAATAATAATGTTTTTGTAGGGAATAATGCAGGTTATAATGAAACAGGAAGTAATAAATTATACATCGAAAATTCAAATTCTGATGCTATAAATTCTTTAGTTTACGGCGAGTTTGATACTAAAATTTTACGTACTAATGGAACGCTACAAATAGGAAATCCTGCTACCACAGGTTATGTACTCCCTAATGCAAGAGGAGTACTAGGACAAGTTTTACAAACAAACGCCAGTGGTGTAGTTACATGGCAAACTCCTATAAACATCTATTCTGTTGTAAGATCAAATATAACGGCAAACCAAAGTCTAACCAATTCAGGATGGCAAAAAATTAATTTTAATACAGTTATATTCGATACAAATTCAGAATTTTCAGCACTAACCAGCAGATTTATTGCTATTAGAAATGGTTATTATGAAATCAATGCAGGATACCATACCGATAATCAGAGTAATAATCAATTTTATTCAATAGGTGTTTACAAAAACGGAAGTCTTTATCAAGAAATTTCTGCAAATCATTTCGGAAACGGTCCAGTTGTCAGAACAATCAATTGTTTGTTAAGTTTAATTCCTTCTGATTATGTAGAAGTTTATGTTCAAAATTATCAAAATGGCGTTCTCATTGATAGTTTTCCAACTAAAACTTTTTTTGAAGTTAAGCAAATCAAATAAAATTTATTGGTTTTAGTCTAACAAACATAAAGAAACATAGAAAATATAATATACAAAAGAGCTACTCTTAATAAAGAATTGATAGCTATGTTAAAAATTAAATTTCTAAAAGTTTCTCATTCAGTAACATAATCTATGGCTCTGTGTGTTTTAAAAAATAAATATTCATTTAAGACCAAAGTCTATTTATTCAATAAGATATAATTAAACAAAACTTGATTTCCATAAAAACAACAAAACCGCTGTGAGAGCGGTTTTTGAGTGTGAACGCAGAAGGATTCGAACCTTCGACCGCCTGCTTAGAAGGCAGGTGCTCTATCCAGCTGAGCTATGCGTCCCTTTAGTTTTTTACAAAACACTAAAAAAAAGTCGGGGTGGCAGGATTCGAACCTGCGACCTCCTGCTCCCAAAGCAGGCGCGATAACCGGGCTACGCTACACCCCGAATAGGTTATCAATATTTTAAAAGAGCGGAGAGTAAGGGATTCGAACCCTTGGTACAGTTTCCCATACGCATGTTTAGCAAACATGTCCTTTCGGCCACTCAGGCAACTCTCCAGCTAAAACTTTAAATCCGTTTAAGCGGTTGCAAATGTATGTTTTCATAATAATATTTACAACATTTTCAAAGCTTTTTTTTAATATGCATCTTATATTAAAATGAAAACATTAAAAATCAAATGAATAGATATATAAATTGATTTATAGTTTGAGCATACATCATTAAATTCAGTTAAAAATGAATTTTCATTAAAAAATAGTAGCTTTGCATCATAATCACAAACAAACTTACAATATCTAAATCATGATGAGTAAAAAAATAGTAATTGTCTCGGCAGTCCGAACTCCTATTGGTAGTTTTATGGGTTCATTAGCTACAGTATCGGCAACACAACTTGGATCTATAGCCATTAAAGGTGCATTAAATAAAATAAATCTTGATCCTAATTTGGTCGATGAGGTTTTTATGGGAAATGTTGTGCAAGCAGGAGTAGGACAAGCACCTGCAAGACAAGCCGCCTTATTTGCAGGACTTTCAAACGAAGTTACTTGTACTACTGTAAATAAAGTCTGTGCCTCTGGAATGAAAGCTATAATGTTAGGAGTTCAAGCTATTCAATGTGGCGATGCCTCAATTGTTGTGGCCGGTGGTATGGAGAACATGAGTATGATTCCCCATTATGCTTATTTGAGAAATGGAGTAAAATTTGGTCCAACTACGATGGTTGACGGAATGCAAAAAGACGGATTGACAGATGCTTATGATAATAATGCAATGGGAGTTTGTGCTGATTTGTGTGCTTCAGAATATAAAATTTCGAGAGAAGAACAAGATGCTTATGCAATTCAATCTTACGAGCGTTCTGCTAATGCTTCAAATTCGGGTAAATTTGATTCAGAAATTGTTTCAGTTTCAGTGCCACAGCGCAAAGGGGAACCAATAGTAATATCAAAAGACGAAGAGTTTTCGAACGTAAAACTAGATAAAATACCAACTCTAAATCCAGTTTTCACAAAAGATGGAACGGTTACAGCTGCAAATGCATCGACAATAAATGATGGTGCTGCAGCCCTAATTTTAATGAGTGAAGACAAAGCAATAGCACTCGGATTAAAACCTCTTGCATACATAAAAGGATATGCTGATGCCGCACAAGAACCAAAATGGTTTACTACTTCACCAGCAAAAGCGTTACCAAAAGCCCTAGATAAAGCAGGAGTTAGTATAAATGATGTTGATTATTTTGAGTTCAATGAAGCTTTTGCAGTAGTCGGATTAGCAAATTCTAAGATATTGGGACTAGACAATTCTAAAGTAAATGTAAATGGTGGTGCTATTTCTTTAGGACATCCTCTAGGTTGCTCTGGAGCACGAATAGTGGTTACCTTATTGCATGTTTTAGAACAAAATAATGGCAAAATAGGAGCAGCCGCAATTTGTAACGGTGGTGGCGGTGCCTCTGCAATAGTTATAGAAAGAGCTTAATTATCTTTAATGTTTTTACAAACTAATTTCTTCAATTTATAATGTTTGGCATTTGTAATTTATCAATTATTCCGTTGCGTTTTGAATCTAATGATACAAGCGAAATAGTTTCGCAAATATTGTTTGGAGAACATTTTGAAATTTTAGAGCATGGAAAAGTATGGTCTAAGATAAAACTTCATTTTGATGGATACGAAGGTTGGATAGATTCAAAACAATATCAAATAATATCAAAAGAAAGTTTTGATGTATTGAGTAACGAAAGTCAAATTCTAAATTATGATTTGGTCGAATATGTTTCAAGTTCAAATTCTGTATTAATTCCTATCACTATTGGTGCCTCAATATCTTTTTTAAGTCATAGTGACATTAATATTCAGAATTTTGAATTTGAAGGATTAAAAATTGATGGTCTTAAATCTAAATCAAATATTGTGGCAACTTCATATTTATATTTGAATGCACCCTATCTTTGGGGCGGTAAAACACCTTTTGGTATTGATTGCTCTGGATTTACACAAATGGTTTATAAATTAAACGGATATAAACTGCTTCGAGATGCATCACAACAGGCAACCCAAGGTGAAGTTTTGAGTTTTATAGAAGAAAGCGAAGCTGGTGATTTAGCTTTTTTTGATAATGAAGAGGGTAAAATAATACATGTAGGTATTTTACTAGAAAATAATTACATTATTCACGCCAGTGGAAAAGTTAGGATAGATCGTTTAGACCATCTTGGAATTTATAATGCTGAGCTCAATCGACATACACATCGACTAAGGGTTATAAAAAAAATTATATAATACATAGAAATAGCAATTAGTACATACTACGAAAAAAAGTTAATTTAATTTAGATTTTTGATGAACCAATGCCAACTAACACTCAAGATGTTTAAATTAATTATGTTGCCAAGAGTTTGAGATATTCATAGGGTTTCTATTGCTACAAATGAGGCAAAAGGATAATCATTAGTTTGACCAACATACAATATTTAAAAACTTACTGATGGTGATAAGGTTCATTTTTTAAAATTGTAAAACCTCTGTAAAGTTGTTCTACTACAAACAAACGAACCATTTGATGTGAAAATGTCATTTCTGATAATGAAATTTTAGAATGTGCTTTTTTATAAATAGTTTCCGAAAATCCGTAAGGACCACCGATTACAAATACCAATGTTTTGATGCCAGAATTCATTTTACCTTGTAAATAATTTGCAAAACCTACACTCGAGAATTTACTGCCATTTTCGTCTAAAAGAACCAGTTGATCGGTAATTGAAAGTTTTGATACTATTAATTCTCCTTCTTTTTCACGTTGCTGACTTTCTGATAAGTTTTTTGCATTTTTTAATTCTGGAATTATTTCCAATTCAAACTTTATGTAAAACGATAAACGCTTAGAATAATCATCAATTAAAGATTGTAAATTTTTGTTATCAGTTTTACCAACGGCAAGTAATTTAATATTCATTACTTATATTATTTTAAGAGGTTTTTAAACTTGAAATGATTTCACTATCAAGTAATCCAAAAATTAATTCAGTAACTAAAATTAATAAAAAACCAACTGATTTCATCCTTTTGTTTGCACAAACTCTAAAATAATTAGAAGTTGATCTAACGAGTAGCAATGGCAAAATAATTAGTTTTTTTCTTTTCTTCATATCTAAATTTTAGTTAGTAATCAAATATACAAATTATTAAACCACTTTTAAATACTTAAAATTAATCTTACATTAGCATTCAAATTTTTAATATATGATTTCTGATATACAATTTGAAAACGAACTTCGTTTAATTATAGAAAATGCTATTCGTGAAGATGTTGGCGATGGCGATCATAGTTCTCTAGCTTGTATTCCCGTTACTGCTAGGGGAAAAGCAAAACTTATAGTAAAAGATAGTGGCATAATTGCCGGTGTAGCCTTTGCTAAAATGATTTTTGAATATGTTGATCCAAATTTAAAATTAGAAATTTTTATAAATGATGGAGATTTTGTCAAATTTGGCGATATCGTTTTTCATGTATCGGGAAGTTCTCAATCTATTTTAAAAGCAGAAAGATTAGTCTTAAATTCTATGCAACGAATGAGTGCCATTGCTACAAAAACTAAAAAATATGTCGATTTATTGCAAGGTACCAAAGCTAAAATACTGGATACTCGCAAAACTACACCCGGTTTTAGAGCCTGCGAAAAATGGGCTGTCAAAATAGGCGGTGGCGAAAATCATCGGTTTGCTTTATACGACATGATTATGCTAAAAGACAATCACAACGATTTTGCTGGTGGGATTACAAATGCTATTGCAAAAACCAAAGAGTATTTGAAACAAAATAACAAAAATTTAAAAATTATTGTCGAGGCCAGGAACCTTGCTGAAATTAAAGAGATTTTACTATCAACTGGGGTTTATCGCATTTTAATTGATAATTTTAATTTTGAAGATACTAAAGAAGCCGTTAAACTTATAGGCTCTAAATGTTTAACAGAATCATCTGGCAATATCAACGAAAATACGATTAGAGAATATGCAAACTGCGGTGTAAATTATATTTCGTCTGGTGCATTGACACATTCGGTTTACAATATGGATTTGAGTTTGAAGGCATTTTAACAAAATTTGTAATCTTGTTTTTATAAAAATTCCTCTAATAAATAAAGTGTCGAACCAGTGTTTGCAGTATCACTATCTTCACAAATTAAAAATTGTAAATTATTATTTTCTTGTTTAAATAATGTTATTCCCTCAAACTTTTGCGTGTCGGATATTTTTTGAATTGTAATTATTTCTAAAGTTGAAAGATTTATTTTACCGATAAAACTTCCTAATATTTCTCCGTCTAAATAAGTTGACGAAGTATTTTCGACTGCGGCTAAAAAGTAAATGGTTTCTTGAACCAAAATTGCATCGGTAAAAGTAGCTTCGATATGTTGAACTTTTGGCAAAGTGATAATTTTGTATGTGGCAGTTTTTGAAGTTTTATCAAAAATAAATATTCCGTTTGTTCCGCTAGAATTTGAGCCACGTTGAAAAAAATAAATACTATTTTCAGTAATAATTGTACCTTCAATATTCAAGTCGTTTGCAGTTAGCGAAACTAATTGTTGCAGTTTTTTATATAGTTTAGATACATCTTTTTGTTTTACTTCTTGGGTATCCAGCTTATAGGTTACTCTAGTTTCACGATTTTTGGTCGAACCTGAACCATAAATATAAAGTTTATTGTTGAAAAGGGCAATAGACTCATAATCGGGTTTATCTTTTTTTAGTATATTTTCTTGACTATTTAATTTGATTGGAATTTTTGATAATTCTTTTTTTATGATATTAAATTGGTACAAAAAGTTACTACTATCAGAAATTAAATAGAGTAGATTATCTAGATAAACTATTCCAGATGCTGCCGAAAGTTCTTTAATAGTTGCAAATGTGTTTAGTTTGAATTGTGTCATAGTTTCGCGAATTTACCTAGCCCAGATAGTAGTGTAAATCCTTTTTTGTTGTATGCTTTTGATTTTAAAAGCATACAACAAAAAAGATTGTAACGTATAGCTGGAAATAGCTCTAAAATTGTATTTTTACTTTACAAATATAAATAATTGAAAAATGGAAGCAATAAATCCTGATGATTTTAAAGTGGTTGGAACTATTAATTTGTCAAAACTTCCAACTGTTTTAAAATCAGATTTTACTGATAAAGATATAGAAAAGAAATTTTTGAAAGCACAAAAAAAGTTGAGTGAATTTCAAGATGTGATGTATGCTCATAATCGTTATGGCGTTCTTATTTGTTTGCAAGGGATGGATACTAGCGGAAAAGACAGTCTAATAAGAGAAGTTTTTAAGGAATTTAATTCGCGTGGCGTAGTAGTTCATAGTTTTAAAACTCCAACTTCGACAGAGTTAGAACACGATTATTTGTGGCGTCATTACATAGTTTTGCCAGAGAGAGGAAAATTTGCAGTATTTAATAGAACATATTATGAGAATGTTTTGGTAACAAGGGTTCATCCTGAGTATATTTTGGGCGAAAATTTGCCGGGTATTACAAATGTTGATGATATTACCCCACAATTTTGGGAAAATAGAATGGAACAAATTAACAATTTTGAAAAGCAAATTGTACAAAATGGAATTATTGTTCTTAAGTTTTTTTTAAATATGAGTAAAGAGGAGCAAAGGTTGCGATTGTTGCACAGACTCGAAAATAAAGTTGATAATTGGAAATTTTCGACAAACGATTTGAAAGAAAGGGAACTTTGGGACGATTATATGAAATATTATGAAGATGCTATTTGCAAAACTTCGAGCAAAGTTGCACCATGGTATGTTATTCCTGCCGACGACAAAAAAATGGCTCGTTACATTGTTACAAAAATAATTTGGGAAGAAATGCAAAAATATACGGATATAATTGAGCCTCAACTGGATGAAAAAGTAAAAGATAATATTGAATTGTATAAAGAAATACTCAAAAAATAGTTTGGTGTTATCAATAATATACATAAAAAAAATGGCAACCATCCCTGATTGCCATTTCTTGAATTAAAAACCAATTATTTAACCATTATTCTTTTGCTTTTTCATTTTCTCTTGTTTTTGCTCCAATTCTGTTTATTTTAAACATAGGCGCAAATTTGAATTTAATTGATGCAATTTTATTGTTATCGCTCGAAGTTAATCCTTCTTTTTCGACAGTATTTTTTCTGCTATCTAATGCTTCATACATCATTTTAACTTCATCATAATCTTCTCTAGTAAAATTAGATTTACTGTCTTTGTAAGATTGGAAAAAAGTTTCATAGGTTTTTAAAATATTGTCTTTATTAACCCATGCAAAGCTCATGTCTTCACCAATTTTTCCTGCCCCAAAAAGACGATCACGCAAAATTTGATTTGGATTTGATTTTACAGCAACATCTTTCTTAGCGTCTGCCGCAGCCATTTCAGCATCCATTTCTGCCTGAATTTTTGCTTTCATTGCTTCATATTTTTGCTTGCTTGCATCTATTTTTTCTTGCTCTTTTGCATTTTCTTTCAAGTCAGCAATTGCATTTTGAGTTTCAGTTGTTCGCATTTCATAATTAGCTTCAATTGTTTTCCAATTTGTCTTTGCATCAGCTGCCGAAATTGTTTCTAAAGAGTCTACATAAGTTACATAAGTATCTACTTTTTTCTGAGCTTCTTCTTGTTTTTCATCTTTACATGATACAAAAGCTAAAATAGCTAATGATAAAACTCCTAACTTCAAAACATTGTTTTTCATAATAATATTGTTTATTTATTTGGTGTAAAATTAATTAGGTATGCCATTAAACATATTACATATTTTTTGAAAAAAATTATATAATTACAGTATGGTTTAATTTTGAATCTTAAATTTTGTAACAATAAATTTGTTTCTTATACTTACATTTACACTGAAAAATTTGATTTTGAAATTTGAAAATAGTAGATTAAAATGACAAATTCCCTTATAAATATTACTAATATAAAACGTGATTTTGTGTTAGGAACAGAAATTATAAATGTCCTAAAAGGAATAGATTTGCAAATAAATAAAGGCGAATATGTAGCATTAATGGGTCCCAGTGGATCAGGAAAATCTACACTTATGAATCTTTTAGGCTGTTTAGATACGCCTACATCGGGAACTTATATTCTTAACAACAAAGATGTTTCTCAAATGCACGATGATGATTTAGCCGAAATTAGAAATAAAGAAATAGGTTTTGTTTTTCAAACTTTCAATCTTTTACCCCGCACAACAGCTTTAGATAATGTTGCCCTTCCCATGATTTATGCAGGCTATTCTAAAACTGATCGTAATATTCGCGCAACCGAAGTCTTAACTCAGGTAAATTTATCAGACCGAATGGATCATCAACCCAATCAGCTTTCTGGAGGACAGCGCCAGCGAGTAGCAATTGCAAGAGCTTTAGTAAACAAACCCTCAATAATCCTTGCAGACGAACCTACAGGAAACCTAGATAGCAAAACATCGGTAGAAATCATGAAACTTTTTGGCGATATTCATGCTAACGGTAATACTGTCATATTAGTAACTCACGAAGAAGAAATTGCCGAATATGCCCATAGAGTGATAAGACTCAGAGACGGTTTGATAGAAAGTGATACCGTAAATACAAATATTCATAAATAAAATTTGAAACAAATGGCTCGGACTTTAGTAATTATCCATATTCCTGCTTTCCGTTTCAATCTTGACTCGTAAAAAAACGAGGCAAGGATTTCCACTACAATCAGGGTTAATAATTAATGTATTTTAATTTTTGATAGTATTAGTTAGCCATTTTAATAACAAATATCCAACAACTAAAAAATGAAAGTATATACTAAAACAGGAGATACAGGCACAACCGCACTTTTTGGAGGCACAAGAGTCCCAAAAGATCATGCACGTATAGAAAGTTATGGAACAGTAGATGAACTAAATTCATACATAGGTTTAATACGCGATCAAGAAATAAATCAAAATTATAAAAATATTTTAATTGAAATTCAAGACAGATTATTCACAGTTGGTGCAATTCTAGCAACACCACCCGAAAAAGAATTATTGAAAAATGGAGAAAAACGACTTCAAAATCTTGGAATAGTAGAATCTGATGTTGAGCTTTTAGAAAACGAAATTGATACAATGGAAGATTCTTTGCCTCAAATGACGCATTTTGTTTTGCCAGGCGGACATACAACCGTGTCATATTGTCACCTTGCACGTTGTGTTTGTCGTCGAGCCGAACGTTTAGCAGTACATTTAAGTCATAACGAACCCGTAGCAGAAATCGCCATCAAGTATTTAAACCGACTATCTGACTATCTTTTTGTGTTGGCACGAAAGTTGTCCTCAGATTTAAATGCTACTGAAGTAAAATGGATTCCCAGAAAGTAAAACCAGTTCCCAGTGAGTAGTTTTCAGTTCTTAAAAAAATAAAACTGAACATTTAAAAATGACGTTCTTAAACTTATTTAAAAAAATAAATGAAAAAAAACTTGACTTTTTCAGTAATAAATTTATTTTTGCACAAACTTAAACCCGAAAGAAGATGTATTGGACATTAGAATTAGCATCCTATTTAAGCGATGCACCGTGGCCAGCTACCAAAGATGAACTTATTGATTACGCAATTAGAGCTGGCGCGCCACTTGAAGTAGTCGAAAACCTACAATCTATTGAAGACGAGGGTGAAATATATGAATCGATGGAAGAAATTTGGCCAGATTATCCCACAGATGAAGATTATCTTTGGAATGAGGATGAATATTAAAAATAAACAATCACAACATAAAAAAGTCTCAAAGGAGACTTTTTTTTTGTTTAAATTTACACATTTTATAAATTACGTTTTACTAATCATAAGTTATTTACAGATAACTAAATATTAATCAAAATTATGAGTTTCATAAATAGCATTCTTAAGGCATTTGTAGGCGATAAATCTGAAAAAGATGTCAAATCAATACAGCCCTTAATTTTAAAAACTAAAGCATTTGAAAGTAATTTAGCTTCATTATCTCACGATGATTTAAGAGCTAAAACTGCCGAGTTTAAACAGAAAATAAAAACTGCTCGATCTGAAAAAGATGAGGCAATATTGGCCAAAAAAATAGAAGCTGAAAATACAGTAGATATCGACGATCGTGAAGAAATTTATAATGCTATTGATGCATTAGAAAAAGATGCCTACGAAATTTCAGAAAAAGTATTGATGGAAATTCTTCCAGAGGCTTTTGCAGTGATAAAGGAAACTGCAAAACGGTTTAAAGATAATACAACACTTACTGTTTCAACTACCGAAAAAGACAGAGAATTATCGGCTACAAAATCCTATATAACCTTGGTTGGAGATCAAACAAATTGGTCAAATTCATGGAATGCGGCGGGTAAAGAAATTACTTGGGATATGATTCATTATGATGTTCAGCTTATAGGTGGAGTGGTATTGCATCAAGGAAAGATATCTGAAATGCAAACAGGTGAAGGAAAAACATTAGTGGCAACACTACCATTATACTTAAATGCTTTGACAGGAAATGGAGTACATCTAGTTACTGTAAATGACTATTTAGCTCGAAGAGATAGTACCTGGAAAGCTCCATTGTTTGAATTTCATGGTTTAACTGTAGATTGTATTGATAATCATCAACCAAACTCAGATGCGCGCCGTAAAGCTTATGAAGCAGATATAACTTATGGTACAAATAACGAATTTGGATTTGATTATCTTAGAGATAACATGGCTAATTCGCCAGAAGATTTAGTGCAACGAAAACATAATTATGCAATAGTCGATGAGGTAGATTCAGTTTTGATTGATGATGCTCGAACACCTTTAATAATTTCAGGTCCAGTTCCTGATGGCGATAGACACGAGTTTACAGAATTAAAACCAAAAATTGAAAATTTGTTTAGCCTGCAACGTCAACTAGCAAACGGATTTTTAACAGAAGCTAAACGATTAATTAAAGAGGGAAATACTAAAGATGGCGGTTTTCAATTACTTCGAGCCTATCGAGCCTTGCCAAAAAATAAAGCATTAATTAAGTTTTTAAGTGAAGAAGGTATTAAACAATTACTTCAAAAAACTGAAAACCAATACATGGCAGATAACAATCGTGAAATGCCAAAAGTAGATGAGGCATTATATTTTGTTATCGAAGAAAAAAATAATCAAGTTGAATTGTCAGATAATGGAATTAAATTTTTATCTCAAGATACTGATTCAAACTTTTTTGTTTTACCAGATATTGGAACTGAAATAGCAAATATCGAAAAGCAAAATTTAGATAAAGATGCAGAAGCTGATGCCAAAGAAAAATTATTTCAAGATTTTGGAATTAAAAGCGAACGAATTCATACGTTAACCCAATTATTAAAAGCATATACACTTTTTGAAAAAGATGTTGAATATGTAATAATGGAAAACAAAATCTTAATTGTCGATGAACAAACCGGCCGAATAATGGATGGTCGTCGTTACTCTGACGGTTTGCACCAAGCTATTGAAGCTAAAGAAAATGTAACCATAGAAGCAGCAACACAAACATTTGCAACAATCACATTACAAAATTATTTCAGAATGTATAGCAAACTTGCTGGTATGACTGGTACTGCTACTACTGAAGCTGGAGAATTTTGGGAAATATATAAACTTGATGTTGTCGAAATTCCAACTAATCGAGGCATGTCACGACTTGACAAAGAAGATTTAATATACCGTTCAGTTCGCGAAAAATTTAATGCAGTAATAGATGATGTAACTCAACTTTCTGCTGCAGGAAGACCAGTTTTAATTGGTACTACATCAGTAGAAATTTCAGAGTTGTTAAGCAGAATGTTAAAAATGCGCGGTGTAAACCATAATGTTTTAAATGCCAAAATGCACAAGCAAGAAGCGCAAATAGTTGAAGAAGCTGGTAAAAGTGGCATAGTAACAATTGCTACAAACATGGCAGGACGTGGAACAGATATTAAGCTTTCGCCAGAAGTTAAAGCAGCAGGTGGATTAGCAATAATTGGAACAGAGCGTCATGACTCTCGAAGAGTAGACAGACAGCTACGTGGTAGAGCTGGTCGACAAGGAGATCCTGGAAGTTCGCAGTTTTATGTTTCTTTAGAAGATAATTTGATGAGATTATTTGGCTCAGAACGAGTGGCTAAAGTTATGGACAGAATGGGACTAAAAGAAGGTGAAGTTATTCAGCATTCGATGATGACAAAATCGATCGAGCGTGCACAGAAAAAAGTAGAAGAAAATAATTTTGGAACGAGAAAACGATTACTAGAGTATGATGATGTAATGAATGCTCAACGCGAAGTAGTTTACAAACGTCGTCGTCACGCTTTACATGGTGAGCGTTTAAAGCTTGATATTGCAAATATGATGTATGATACTTGCGAAGTTATAGTTTCTGAAAATAAATCTAAAAATGATTTCAAAAACTTTGAATTTGAATTAATTAGATATTTCTCGACTACATCTCCAGTAACTGAAAATGAATTTTTAAAACTTTCAGAAGTTGAGTTAACAGGAAAAGTATATAAAGCTGCACTCCAATATTATACCGAAAAAACAGAACGAAGTGCTCGAGAAGCATTTCCAATTATTGAGAATGTTTATAAAAATGAAGGCAATAAATTTGAACGAATAATAGTCCCATTTTCAGATGGTTTAAAATCGTTAAATGTAGTTACAGATTTAAAGAAAGCTTTCGATACAAATGGAGCACAATTAGTAGCTGATTTCGAAAAAAATATAACTTTAGCTATAGTTGATGAAGCCTGGAAAAAGCATTTACGCAAAATGGATGAGCTAAAACAATCCGTTCAATTAGCTGTTCATGAACAAAAAGATCCTTTGCTTATTTATAAATTAGAGGCTTTTAATTTATTTAGAAGTATGTTAGATGGAGTTAATAAAGAGGTAATTTCATTTCTTTTCAAAGGCGATTTACCACAGCAAAACACGATTCAAGAGGCTAGAGAAGTAAAATCGAAACAAAATTATACAGAAAGTAAGGATGAGGTTTTGAATTCAGATGAATTAGCTTCGCAAAACAGAGAAGCAGGACAAACTCAACAACGTCAAGTAACTGAAACTATTGTACGAGATTCTCCTAAAATTAATCGAAATGATACTGTAACCATAAAACATGTGTTGTCTGGTAAAACAGAAACAATGAAATTTAAAAAAGCCGAAAGTCTAGTGATTAATGGAGAATGGGTATTGGTTAATTAGTATATTTTCATTGAATAATTTATTCACAATTTTATTATTGTGGATTTTTGTAAATAATAATTTGATTTTTTTTATATATTTACATCACTTGGATAATAAAACACTAATACAAATTTAAAAAACTATAATCATGGCAAAGAGTCAAGACGCAAAAAAAACTGAAAAGAAAGAACCTTTAAAAACTGCCAAAGAGAAAAAAGCAGAAAAAAGAGACAAAAAAAATACACCGAAAAGAGATTAAAAAAAATAATCCTCAACACAAATAAGTTGAGGATTATTTTTTTGAGAAACTATTCTAATTAAAATTCTTCTCTGCCAGCAAAATGAAAAGCACCTTCAATTGCTGCATTTTCGTTTGAGTCTGAACCGTGAACTGCATTTTCGCCAATCGATTTTGCATATTTTTTACGAATAGTTCCTTCGATAGCATCTACTGGGTTTGTAGCTCCTATTAAGTTTCTAAAATCTTCTATAGCATTTTCTTTTTCTAATATTGCAGCTACAATGGGCCCGCGTGACATAAATTCTACCAACTCTCCATAAAAAGGACGCGCCGCGTGAACAGCATAAAATGCTTTAGCATCTGCAACTGTAAGTTGTGTAAGTTTCAAAGAGACTATTTTGAAACCTGCTTCAGTTATCATATTTAAAATTCCTCCTATGTGTCCGTTTTCAACAGCATCGGGTTTAATCATTGTAAATGTTCTATTTGTAGCCATTTTTTTGTTTTTAAATTTGGTGCAAAAGTACTATTTTATTTTTTAAATTTTAAATTAAAAATAAACTCAAATAAAAATCTCCTTCAAAATAACTTGAAAGAGATTAAATTTTAAGATTTAAAATAAGCGATTAAATTTTTGTCAATTTTATCGTTTTTGTAGTTTCAGCAATTGAAATCTTAGCAAAATAAATTCCAGATTTTAAACTTGAAACATCAATTGAAGGATTTTCAATATTTGGATTTAAAATTAGAATCTCTTTTCCCAAAATATCAAATAATTGTATAGAATCGATTATATCAGTTGTACTAAAATTCCAAACCGTGTTTGTAGGATTAGGATATACTTTTATAGCTGCGTTAGAAAAAGTTTGGTTTGTTAACGTGTTAGTAAAGCTGTATGCGGCTGTCGACCTATTAAAAGTTACATTGTAGTTTCCTGGTGTGACTGTAATATCTGAACCATTTGTAGTACCAGCACCTGAAGGGAAAGTTGATCCTCCCCAATTTGATGTCCATTCATCATCTAATCGGAATTTTACAGTACCAGCGTTTAGAACCAAGTTTGTCAAATTGTATGTGTAACCATCTGCAGTATCTAAATTTATATCGGGACCTCCATAACCGTTTAAAGCAGTTCCCAAAATTCCGATTGATGGTAACGCAAAAGAATACACACCAGAAATTCTATTATATCTACAAGTAAAAAGTCCACCAGCTACTTGAACCGTTGGTCCGCTTGGTTGAGCTGTCCCTGTAGGAAACGAAGTGCTGCCAAAAGTTAAACCTGAGCATTTGTCTTGTCTAAAATAAGCACTTCCTCCAGAATAGTAATAAGCGGATAGCATATAATTTATTCCATCTGATGTTGTAAATTCTACATCTGGTGCACCATATCCTAATTGTGAATTTACTGCTGGTCCCCAAATTCCTATTTTAGGAAAAGTTAATGTTGGCAAAAAAGAGTATCCTGCAGAAAGTCTGTTAAAATAAATGTCGTAATTTCCTGCAGGATTTATACCAATATTTTGACCATTTAAAGCTCCGGTACCAGTTGGAAATGTAGAGCCACCCCAATTTGTATTCCACATCCCATCTTGTCTAAACTTAACTTCATTTGCCGAGAGGGGAATGTTTGTTATTGTGTAAAAGATATTATCAGTAGTCGATAAGTATGTATCTGAACTCCAGCCAAGGTTTGTTGCGCTTCCTAAAACTCCTAAAGTTTGAGCTTTAGATGCTGTACTAAGAAAGATTAGATAGGAAAAAATAAGTATTTTTTTAATCATGGTTTTTTGTTTTAATTTTTAATTAATGTCTAAAATAAACTAATTTTAAATAAAATCGATACAATAAATAATTTAAGATGAGCGAAAACGTAATAGTGTTAAAAACTTTATAATGAAATAATAGTAAAATGAGTATCAAGCGGTTGCAGTTTGCTAAAAAGCTTTATGAGCAGTGAATCTCCAAATTCTGCATAAAATTTTGAAAAATTAAGCTTTCGTTCTTGCAAACTTTGATTTGGAAATAATTGATTTTGTATCTCAAATAGTCTTTCTAATTGATCTAGATGTACGCGCTTCTCTGCTTTTAAAAGACGTTTTTCGAGGTTTTCTAAACCATTAATTTGTTTTGCTTCTTGTGCTTTTACAGCCCCAACAAATGATTTGTCTGTTTGATATGCAATTTTATAAAGGTTTTCAAACTGCTGTTTTAAACTTTTTTTTTGTTCTGAAAAATCTATCGAAAACTTTGAAAATTCTTTTGTTTTTTTTGTAAATAATTCTTGTTGATTTAAAAATAAATCAGCCCAATTCATTTTCAAAGAATCTATTTTTTCAATTTGTTTTTGGGTTGTTAGTAAAACGGAATTTCTAACGAGTAGTACAGGAAATGTTACATTATAATGTTCAAAATTCGATTTTAATTCTAACCAATATGCAATTTCTCCACCTCCTCCAATGTAACAAAGATTTGGCAAAATCACCTCTTGATATAAAGGACGCAAAATTACATTTGGACTAAATTTTTCAGGGTAATTTATAAGTTCTTCTATAATTTGTTCCGTCGAAAATTCTAAATTTTTATTGTTTATTTTAAATTTATTTTGTTCGTAAACTATGCGTTCACGCGAGTCATCTTCAATATAGAATAGGTTAATTTCTCTCGGGTTTACTTGTATATTATAATTTTCAAAAAGACTAATAGTTTTAGTTACTGTTTTATAAGACGACTGTTTTAAAAGTTCCTCTTTTGCATAAGGAATGAACAATTTTTTTAATTCTTTTGAATCTCCGTCAAGTATAATTAAACCCTCATTTTTAAATAATTCGTTAACTAAAAACCGTGTTGCATCTGCTAAATTTGAATGATTTAAATAGGCTTCTTGAAATATTCTTTTTAAGTATTTTGCGTTTTTACTAAAACCAATGGCAATGCTAAAATTTTTAAAAACTTCATTTAATCCATCAGTAGAAAGTCGGCCAACGGGTCCAAAACTTTCTTTGTTCCATTTAATTTTTTTGTTGTTTAATTCAAAAAAATTGATTTCCTCAAAATCATGATCTTCGGTTGCCATCCAATAAATTGGTACAAAATTGTTTTCTGGATATTCGCGTTTTAATTGTTTACAAAGATTGATTGTTGAAACAATTTTATAAAAAAAATATAAGGGCCCAGTAAATAAATTTAACTGATGACCAGTCGTTATTGTGAAGGTTTTGGAATCTTTTAAAAGTTTTATATTGTTTAAAGTAGCATCAGAAAATTCAAAATTTGAATATTGTTTTTCTAATTCGGAAACTAAGATTTGTCTAGTTTCAGAAGAGAAATTATGTTGTTTTTCAAGTATTTGTTCTTTGAAATTTTCTATTTTTGGGAAACGATTGTAAAATTGCTTTATTTGAGGATTTTCATCCAAATAATCAACAATTAATTGAGAGAAAAAACCTGATTCTTGGTAGCTAATACAATCGTTTGGCATTTAATTTTTTTTGTAAAATTACTTAAAATTGTGCTAATAGAATTTGTTTTAACTTTCAATTAATTATTTAGCGTTTAAGTGTGAAATGGCCTTTGTGTGTAAGTCCATTTGCTCTATGAACTACGAACCAATAATCATCTGCGGGTAACAGGTTTCCATTGTAATTTCCATCCCAACTATTTGAACTATCTAATAATTTTAGTAATCTTCCTAGCCTATCATAAACTTCAACTTTAATTCCAGGTTCATATTCAGAAAATTTTACATTCCAATTATCATTTATACCATCGTTATTTGGAGTAAAAAATCTTGGATAATATAATAAAAATACTTCTTGACTCACTATACCACATCCATTTTTATCTCTAACAAAAACGTTGTAGGATCCAACAGTTAGATTATAAAAAGTTTTGATGTCCTGAAAATGAATGCCATCCAACGAGTATTCATAAACTCCAATACCACTCGCATTTGCAGTAATTATATTTTCATTATCTGTCCAATCTAATGATTCAATGCTAGTTATTGTTGCAAAATTGGATAAAAATATAGTGAAATTTTTTGTTGACGAACATACCAATCCAGCGGCATGATTTTCGGTTACAGTTACCCAATAATTTCCTGGACTTGTAATATTAATATGCTCAGATGTTTGACCTGTAGACCATAAATAGCTATCGTAACCTACGCCAGCAAATATCATGACTGATTTATTAACACATAACGGATAATCATTTTCCATGTTAATTACTGGAGAATTAATAAAGTTAATTTTAAGCTTAACCACTTTATAACAACCTCCAGCACCTACAACTCTTACATAAACGAAATCATTCGTGTTTGACATTATATAAGAAGAGGAATTTGAAATCTCATCTGATGATACTTGATTCTCTGCACCATTTAAACTATGATAATAAAAATAGCTGTAGGTGGTCGAATTGGCTATTAAATTTGTATTATAGTTAGTTAAATCTATTTGCTCTGTTGCATCGTTAAGATTATCACATTCTATTGTTGTAAAATCATTTGGTGTTGGTAAAGCAAGAAAAGTATTGTATAAATAAACCGTTTGAGTATAGGAAGAACAATTAGGATTTTTCTTTACTATTAATGCATGACTGTCACCTCCAATTAAATTTGTTAATATATTATTTGTTGTCCAAGTTACACCTCCATCAAAACTAAATGAGTCTCCAGGTGTAGTTATGGTTATAGTTGCATATTTTCCGCAACCTGCATCATCAATTGTATATTGAGGATATGAATCTTCTAAATCATTTAAATATACATAAACTGTTGGAGATGTACATCCTTGTGCATCTTTTATTTTTATGATGTAACTTCCACTGATTAAGTTGCTCAATATGTTTGAAGTTTGCCAAGTTGTACCACCATCAAAACTGTATTGCGAAGCTGGAGTATCAATTGTTATGTTTCCTAAATTACCACAATAAGGATTGTTTTTTGTATATAATGGATTATCCAAAAATTCTCCATTCAGCGTAACACTGTTATAATTTGAAATGCATCCAAATGAATCTTTAGTTCTTATATTGTAGGTTCCAGAAGGAAGATTTGTGGCAACATTATTTGTTGTCCAAGTTACACCATCGTCAAAACTATAAAAAGCAGCAACACTAGTTATGGTTATTGTTCCTTTGTCTCCACAAAAAGTTGGATCAATTGATGAGAAGTTTGGAAATGAAGATTGAAACGGTACAATATTTACATTTGTTGAGTAAGATATACATCCTGTTGCAGTTATAACTTTTACATCATAAGATCCCAACGCTAAATTTCCACTTGAAGGATTTGTTGTCCAAGTAGCACCATTATCATAGCTAAATTGTGCTGCTGGTGAGGTTATCAAAATAGTTCCTGTTGCGGTTGAGCATGATGGCTGTATAATTTGCATTGTCGGTTGTGGCGCTACTTGATTTGCTAAAATAGTAACCGATCCTAATGAGCTACAACCATTTGAATCTACAACAGTAACAGAATAAATTCCTGTACTAGTTACAGTTATGTTTTGAGAAGTTGCACCAGTATTCCATAAAAAACTAGTTCCTGGTGATGCGTTCAAAACGGTACTTCCTGAACATATATTCAAAATTCCCGAAATTGTTGCATGAGGATTTTTTACAATTAAGTCAATAGGAATAATTTTATAACAAGTTGGATTTTGTGTAATTCTAACAAAAATAGTACTACTATAACTCTCATAGTTAACAAAAGTTGCTATTGGATTTGTATTGTTAGTAGCATCATTCAAATTTGTAAAATAACTAAAAGTCAATCCTGTATTTGGGTTTATTATAGAATTTTGAGCATTGGTTAAATTAAAAAACTCTTTTCCATCTTTATTGGTGTCACATGATGAAAGGCTTGTTGTTTGAACATTTATTGGACAATTGGTACAGTTTAAAAACCAAATATCCCATCCAGAGTTGGCGTCATCATCATGAGCCGATGCAAAATTTGTACCCGAACAATTCGTTTGAGTTATTCCATAGTTGATGGTAACCGCAACATTATAAGTTCCAGTTGTTGTGTTTGGAAAATTGGTTGCATCTAAATTAAAGCAAAATCTTTTAGTTGTTAAGTCTAATGAACTTGTAGTTTGAGTAGAATATACAATTGTATTTGTAGCATCACGAACATCCAATTTAATAGAAGTAATTGTTGCCGAAATTCCGCCAGATGATGGAATGGTAAAACTTCCACAAACAGACATTGGTAGGGTTGGACAAATTTTATATAAAGGATCAAGTTCAATGCTTCCTTGCAAACTTTCTGTTGAATGTAACAAGCAAATATCATCAATATACGCATAGCCAAAATGACCACCCAATCCGCATCTTGTAGCTAGAAATTCTACAGTAAAATTTTCATTATTTGGAATAGAAGAAATATCTAAAATACCAGATTGCCAGTTGGGAGTATATAAAATTATACTGCCGTTTTCGAGGATTGGAGCTTGTGTAAAAATGCAGTTTTGCGGGTCTGCTATTAAACAAAATTCACTTACAACAGTTCCTGCATTATTGATAACTCTGGCTTTAAAAAACGGTTGTTCGTTGTCATGGTCATTTCCCGTAATACTCTGTAAAACGGCTTTATAGTTGAATTTTAAAGAAGCTTCGTTATTTGTTTTAAATCGTTTTGTTTGAATTAAAGAGGCAGCCAAATCACTGTTTTTGTAATTTATTTTTAAAGCATATTGGTCAAAAGCATTTATATTTCCAATATATTCATCCAAGAAATTTGATGGAACCGTGGTTGACATTATGTTCATATTTGCAGGATTATACTGCGGAATATTGTTGCTTGCAGTAGCAACTAAACTTCTACATTGAATAGGATTTAATAAATCTTCTTCTGCATACAAAAAATCATTCAAAAAGTTGCTATTTCCAATAGTTTGAAATTCCTCTAAACTTCCGTTTGAACATAAATATACTGATGTTAAAGCATTTGTTATTTTTTGATTTTTTTTGTTTTTGAGTAAATCAATTTTTTTTTGTCTATTTTGAAAGTACTTTATCTTTTCATTTTTGTCAGTAATGAGCTTTCCGTTTTTGTCTTCAATTTTTTTATTGAAATCAAAAGACACGATATTTGATGTATTAAATTGATTTTGTTTTTGCGAAAACGCATTTCTAAAAAATAGGCTTATAAATAAGATATAATTTTTTTTCACAACAATTTTAATTAAAATGTTAGTCAAAATATATAAAAAAAATTTATTTTGAGCAAAACACCTTTTAAAGTATTAAATTATCGTTAAAGTGTAAATAAAGCATTTAATTTCATTTTTAATAAGGTCTAAATACTTCTAAATTTCAATTACTTTTGCAAAAATATTTTCCTTTTGAAAGACCTATTTCTTATAACGCCACCGTTTACTCAACTGAATACACCGTATCCAGCAACGGCATATATTAAAGGTTTTTTAAATACTAAAACTATCTCGGCTTTTCAAACGGATTTGGGAATTGAAGTAATTTTAGAATTGTTTTCTAAGCAAGGATTGGAAGAAATGTTTCGGGTTTTGGGTCTCGAGTTGAAAGTTTCTGAAAACTCACAGCGAATTATTGTATTACAAAACGATTACATCAAAACGATTGATTCAGTTATTGCTTTTCTTCAAGGAAAAAATCCATCATTAGCTCGTCAAATATGTAGTGGAAATTTTCTGCCCGAAGCCTCTCGTTTTAATCAACTAGACGATATGGAATGGGCTTTTGGAACTATGGGAATGCAAGACAAAGCCAAACATTTAGCCACGTTATATCTTGAAGATTTATCCGATTTTATTAAAGAATGTATAGATGAAAATTTCGGTTTCAGCCGGTATGCAGAACGTTTGGGAAGAAGCGCTAATTCGTTTGACGAAATGTATTCCGAATTAAACAAAGAATTGACCTATATTGATAAAATTACATTAAAAATTCTTTATGAAAAACTTACAATTGTTCAGCCAAAACTAGTTTTAATTTCGGTTCCTTTTCCGGGTAATTTATACAGTTCTTTTCGTTGTGCTAAATTTATAAAAAAACATTTTCCCACTCTAAAAATCGCAATGGGTGGTGGTTTTCCAAACACAGAACTTCGGGATTTAAAAGACAAACGGGTTTTTGAATTCTTTGATTTTATTACGTTAGACGATGGCGAATTACCAATTGAATTACTTTACAATGCAGTTTGTCACACCGAGCCCAGTCGAGGTGCTTTGAAGGAAAATAATATTGATTTCAAACGAACTTTTTTTCTTCACAAAAATGAAGTAATTTATGTAAACAATTCTACTAAACCCGATTATAAACAAAGTGAAGTTGGAACGCCAGATTATTCTGATTTATTATTAGATAAATATATTTCAGTAATAGAAATTGCCAATCCAATGCACAGTTTGTGGAGCGATGGTAGATGGAATAAACTCACTATGGCGCACGGTTGTTATTGGGGAAAATGTACGTTTTGTGATATTTCATT
>JANXVF010000028.1 GCA_025351785.1 Flavobacterium sp. | reverse complement strand
GCCTGACGACGCTCGTGCTTTCGCTCGGTGCGATGGTGTCAAAATGCGACGAAGAGGAGATTCGCAAAGCGTTGGACGCGGTGCCGGAAAAAACGGCACGTAACTGGGCAAAGCGCAACATCGGCGAGTCGATCCAGTGGTGGCGACGAAAACTGTTCGCCGAACCAGAACCAGGATGAACCAAAAACACCGTCAACAGCAACTTCACGTCACTTGGGGATCACCCCATAAGGGATTGACGCAAAAACCTGTGAGCCGCTTCTAGACTGAAGTATCCACGATCCGTGAAAAATGTGTTCGAATAACGCTGATGGTCCGCTCCTCGACCGCAACCTTCTCGACCCGCACGTCTGCGAAGAATACTCCGCAAACGCCTGCGAATCCAGCCGTCGACAGCCGAAAACGTACTCTTGTTACTGTGCTGGAAATATCCGAACCAGCCGATCAACGTCGGGCTCAACCCTGCGAGAATGACCCGCAAGCTCTTGCCGTTCGTTCGCTTCGTTTTCGCACGAACCGCATCCTTCAACTTCGCCAGGCTCTTCTTTCGCGGCCAACGCGTTCGACGGCCTTTGCATGTCGCGAAATGATAACCCAAAAAGTCGAAGCCCTCGATTCGCGAGTCCACGATCTTCGTCTTGCCCGGATGCAGCGTCAACCCTTCCGCTTCGCACCACTGACGTACCAGTGTCAGTGCCTGCTCCGCTTCCAACGCGCTGCGACATAAAATCACGAAGTCGTCCGCATAACGCACCATCTCGATCCCCCGCTTCGCCAGCAAATGGTCCAGCGGGTTCAAATAAATGTTGCTCAACAACGGACTCAAAACCGCGCCTTGCGGTGCCCCCGACTCGGGTTCCGTTTCCGTCAGACCGTCGAAAATCCCGGCCTTCAAGAACGACTCGATCAGACCCAACACACGCCCGTCCGCGATCCGCTCCCGCAAACGACCCATCAGGCGATCGTGCGGAATCGTGTCGAAAAAGCTCTTCAAATCGGCATCCACCACATAACAGAAACCGCTATCCAACAGTTCCACCACGCGACGCAATGCGTCTTTGCAGCCTCGACCGGGCCGAAAACCGTAACTGAGTTCCGCGAATTCCTTCTCGAATATCGGTTCCAATACATAGCGAAGCGCCGACTGGACAGTTCGGTCTCGAACGGTCGGAATTCCCAACGGACGTTGCTCGTTGCTACCCGGCTTCGGAATCAACACCCGCCGAATCGCATTCGGTTCGTAAGAACCGTCTCGCAACGCCGCCGACAATTTCTTTACGTTCGAAAACAAATCCGCTTGAAACTCCAAGACACCCACGCGATCTACGCCCGGAGCCCCTTTGTTCGCGATGACCGAATCGGCCGCCGCTCGCAACGTACGCTCCGCAAACACCTTGTCCATCAGGCTAAACCAAACACCACCTTTCACTCCCTCTTCGAGGGTCGTCAACATTCGCTCCGTCCAAACCGCCGGTAACGCACTCGGCCACCGGCCGCGTACGTGTCCGTCTTGCGTAGCCGACCTCGGCACTAACGACGGTTTTGGGTCCGACAATTCCGACGTCATGAATCCACCTCCCTGCATCCCTTCGCTCCCCCGGAGTTACCCGGCTTCATCGCTACTATGAATGCTCTGACTCCTGACGGAAACCGCGAACAACATGGTCCATTGCGGGTCTATTCCGTCAGGTCTCCCTGCTTACTTTGTCGTACCTTCTGTCCGTTCTGTCTCCAAGCACCCTACGCTGTCCCGGTGAGGATCTGGATTTTCTGCACCGAGTTTACCGTCGAAATCTGATGTCGCAGAAATCGTGTCCTCGCGGACCGAGCGTATCCGGCTTCGCCTTTTTCAGGGAGGCTCGCCACAGAAACAGGCCGAATCGAGTTCGTCAACCTACGGACCGGACGTTCGCCTCCGGTTGCTCTCCACCCCGCCTCACGGCGACGCAGTGACCTTCAGCTACGAGAAACCAGACATTCCTCGACGAGGACTCGCACCTCGCCGATACGACAACCTCACAGGCGCACCTGAACCGTCCCTACAGGACGAAAGATTGGCCCTCTCCGAAACGGAGTGAAACAAGTGGGTAACAGAAATCGGATGATCGTTTTCGCGAAAATTCGATGAAAAGGCCAACTTCCCATCACTTGCGAGCGACCCCTTCCAAATTCTGCGACGGCAAAGCAGTTCACCATGGTTTCCCTCACTAGCGCTTCGGGCGTGCGCCGTGGAAAGGTGGTGTTGGTCCTATGGGTGCGAGACCCATCCTGGAAGGCGGTTGGGCCACCAGGAAGCAGTCGGAGTCGATCGGGAGGTAACGAACGGTCGAGAGCCTTCGATGAA
>JANXVF010000153.1 GCA_025351785.1 Flavobacterium sp. | reverse complement strand
GAGTTAAAGTTAAGATAAAAACCTTAATTTTAACCTATGACACGAGAGAGAAAAATTTACGATTCAGCCTTTAAATTAAAAGCTGTAGAATTGAGTAATGAAAGATCCAACATTACAGAACTGGCCAGAGAACTTGGCATTCGGGTTAGTATGCTTTATAAATGGCGCAAAGATTATGATAAATTTGGAACTGGTAGTTTTCCTGGCAAAGGAACTTTAAAGCAAACTCCAGAGCAAAAAATCATTAGAGATTTAGAATTAAAATTGAAAGAAGCCGAGTTAGAACGTGATATATTAAAAAAAGCAGTGGGCATTTTTTCCAAGAGCGGTCGATGATATTTGATTTTATTAAAAATCATGAAAAAATATTTCCGATTGAAAAAATGTGTAAGGTTTTAAAGGTTAGTCAAAGTGGTTATTTTAGGTGGAAAAACAATATTATTTCAAATAGAACTCAAAGATCTAATAATATAAAAGAAATAATAACAACTATTTATTTTGAATCGAAACAGCGTTATGGAAGTCCGAGAATTACAATAGAATTAAATGTTTTAGGATACAAAATCTCAAGAATAACAGTTGCTAAATACATGAAGCAATTAGGTTTGTTCAGTAAACTGAGTAAGAAATTTAAAGTAACAACAGATTCAAAACACAATTATTTAGTAGTTGAAAATGTATTAAACAGGCAGTTTTTGGTTAATCAATCGTCAAAAACTTGGGTTTCAGACATTACATATATTCACACTAAAGAAGGATTTTTGTATTTAACAACTATAATTGATTTATATGACAGAAAAATAATTGGTTGGAGTTTAAGTGATGGAATGAGCACCAGTGAAACAACTTTAGCATCATGGAAAATGGCAATTAAGAACAGAAGTATTCAAGCTGGTTTAGTTTTTCATTCTGACCGAGGTGTTCAGTATGCTAATAATAAATTTGTAAATGTTTTAGCATCATATAAAGTAACCAGAAGTATGTCAAGAAAAGGAAATTGTTGGAATAATGCAGTAGCTGAAAGCTTTTTTAAATCATTAAAAACCGAACTAATCTATGGAAATAAACTAATTTCTAAAGCACAAATGAAACTACAAATTTTTGAATATATTGAAATTTGGTACAATCAAAAAAGAAGACATTCAGCTTTAAATTATATGACAATCAAAGAATTTAATAATCAATCAAATATTTATAAAAATGTCGCTTAACTTAAACTCCATTTTCTATTTGCATATCCACAATGTGTCTGCCAACTTATATATACTCGCTATAAAACAACTAGTATACACCCTTATCCGGGTAGATTGTCGCTACTTTGTTTCGATTTTAATCACAAACATACAATTTTCTTTATAAATTATCGAAAGGATTTTTTACATGTTATAAACTTTTTGTATTCCCATGGTTGTATCTTTAGGTGTGGAATTCCTAGAAAAATTTGACAAATTTCATAGTTATTATATTACCTATTATAAATGCTATTTTTTTACAAATTTAACCGACTGCCTGCCGGTATTATTATGAAAATTTAGAATGTATGTACCAGAGACATAAGGAAAATCAAAAGAATAGTTTTTTGTCATAGCTTCTGGAATAGTATCTTTTTGCAATTCTTTTAGTCTTCGACCCAAAGAAT
The DNA here is from genome assembly GCA_025351785.1 of Flavobacterium sp. Classification (GTDB taxonomy): domain Bacteria; phylum Bacteroidota; class Bacteroidia; order Flavobacteriales; family Flavobacteriaceae; genus Flavobacterium. Next base: position 686 of record JANXVF010000153.1, on the reverse strand, counting down.
CATAGAGTTCAATTTTTATATGATCATTTTCTATGAACTCTACAGAAAAATTGAGTTTATCCATCACAGGATTTGGAGTAATATTAATTACAAGTGGCACGCGCTCTTTTTCAACAAAATTTATATTAGACAAGCTCGAATCGCTAAATTTATATATAGTTGTTCCAGATGCATAGGCTAAAGTTGGAGAAAGAAAGAAAATACGATTCAAATTACTGCCTACAGAAAGGTTAGTCCAAGTATCTCCACCGTCAAAAGTTTCATAGAAACCTGTGTGATGACCTCCCATCCAACCATGTGTAGCCGATACAAACCCAACTGCTTGAACATCAACATCTGGAAAATTTTTGCTTGTCCAATTTGTTCCAGCATTGAAAGATTTGATTAGTTTACCCGTGTTTGGCGAAACACTCTCTACAGATGCAAAAATTGTATTATTATTTGTTCCGGGCAAAATTTGAAGTTTCCAAACATATTCTCCTGCAATATTCGAGTTATAAATTTCTGACCAAGTTTCTCCTCCATTTATTGTTTTGAGAATCACACCACCATTAGAATTTATTCCAGAACAAAACCCAATATTTTCATCGATAAATAAAACCTCAACGAGTCCAGTTGCATAAGCACTCATATCTTTATAGGTCCAAGTAACGCCTGAATCTGAAGATTTTATTAAAAAAGCGGGC
>JANXVF010000104.1 GCA_025351785.1 Flavobacterium sp. | reverse complement strand
GCTGTTCCTAATGATTTTAGGTAGGATTTTATTTCTTTGATTATTTGTATTACGTTTTTTGGATTATGATACAATATATCGTTTCGGTTTTTTCTTGCTGTGATTAGTGCATTACCTGCCGAGTTTACTACGGCACTTAATGTCTTTAGTCGTTGGTGGTAGGCTCTTAAAGATACAATTTGTATATCTGTTTCGTTTGGCACGTATTCTGGGTGTGATGCTAATTGACTTGTGTAAGTATCTAAATTTGCAATTCGGCTGTCGTAAGACATTTGTGATGTTGATATTGCATCGCCTTCGGCGGTGTCTGGATTTACTGCTTTTGCTTTTGAATCGCCACGAATTTTTTTGGCTTGGCTTTCTAAATTGTCTTTGTCTGTAATAGAAATAATCAAAGAAATAAAATCCTACCTAAAATCATTAGGAACAGCAGGCGAACCCTATTATAAAGCATTAGTGAAACTAAAATTCAAAGATTTACCAAAATAAAACCAAAAATTAAAAGTAAAGTGCTACCGCACTTTACTTTTATTCATTGTAAAATTTATTTTATTACGTAAAAAAATACTATTATTATATAACCAATTACTAATAACGTATAGTAAAACACTTTTAAGACGTAGTAAAATACTTTTAACGTATAGTAAATTAATTTTAGGGCATAGTAATTTTATTTTAAGGTATAGTAAATTACTATAAACAAGTAGTAAAGTGCAATTAACAAGTAGTAAAAGACTTTTAATACATAGTAAATTACTTTTAATACATAGTAAATTACTTTTATTACTAAGTAAAATAGAAGTATTAAATCATAAAAACAACAATTGAATAGTAAAAATAATATTGCAAATAAATGGGCTTCTGCTAACAGGCGTTTGGCGAAATTGGGGTTTGGGTCATTAATTTAAACTTGGTTTTGTGTTTGCGAATTTGGTTTTTAATCGATACATTTGGCTTATCAAGTCCCCAACTATCGCCAAGCGCCGGGACGTTAACTGAAACCCGTGAAATCCGGAATAAAAAAGAAAATTTTCGTTTCATAAAACCCAAAAAAAACTTTAAAAGTTGTTGAAAAAATCGTGAAATACTTTTCTGATTTATGATAATTCATAACGCAAAAATTACGAACTTGCGAAAAATAGAATTGAATTATAAATGAAATTAAAAGAAAAAATAAGTATTGACGAATTTGATGGCAAACGCTTTCAGGTAAGACTTGTTGAACCAAATGAAAATGGAAAAGCGGTTTTAACTCATTATCTGCACAACATTCATAACGGAGTTTCAAAGTATTATAAAGATGATGCTTTAGAAGTTTTAAATGATTTTGTAACTTACAAACAAGAAGAAGAAAAACTTTCAATCGTTGCTGAAGATGCAATGCAACAACTTCTTTTTGAAGTTGAAAACGTTCCGTTTCCAACTCCAGAAAGTTATAAGTTTAAATTTATAGATTTATTTGCAGGAATTGGTGGTTTTAGAATTGCTATGCAAAATCTTGGCGGAAAATGTGTTTTTACAAGTGAATGGGACAAAGAAGCTCAAAAAACTTACAAAGTAAACTTCGGAGAAATTCCATTTGGCGACATTACAAAACAGCAAATTAAGAATTATATTCCAGAAGAATTCGATTTACTTTGTGCAGGCTTTCCTTGTCAAGCATTTTCAATTGCAGGAAAACGTGGTGGTTTCGAAGATACAAGAGGAACATTGTTTTTTGATGTTGCTGAAATTATCAAAAAACATAAGCCAAAAGCAATTTTTCTTGAAAACGTAAAAGGTTTACGAAGTCACGATAAAGGCAAAACGTTAGAAACAATTCTAAATGTTTTACGAAATGATTTAGGTTATTACGTTCCAGATCCACAAATTATAAACGCCAAAAATTTCGGAGTTCCTCAAAATCGAGAAAGAATTTATATCATTGGCTTCGCCAACGAGTTAAATATTTCGAATTTTGAATATCCAGAACCATTGGAAAATAATCCAACCTTTGAAAGTGTAAAAGAGAAAGAAGTTCCACCTACAAAATATTATCTTTCAACACAATATGTTCAAACTTTAGTTAACCACAAAGCAAGACACGAAAACAAAGGAAATGGATTTGGG
>JANXVF010000099.1 GCA_025351785.1 Flavobacterium sp. | reverse complement strand
GAATAAATATTACTTGTCCTTCAGGAGCTTTGGCTACCGAAACTCCTTTGGCACCAGCATCAAGCACAGTAACGTTTTCAAAAATGGCTTTGTTTGTTGTTTTCTTACTCATGAGGCAAAAATAGGATTTTGAGTTGGGTTATAAAAATTTAAACATAGTAAACCTGACAGGTTTTTAAAACCTGTCAGGTATAAATTTTAAAACTAAAATCTTTAACAAGTATTAATTTTATAAATTTGAGGAAAATAGAGAGGATATGAGTTTTAAATTATTAGCGATTCGACCACTTGAAGGATGTAATAAGAAGTTTTTGAAGAATTTGGAAATTAATAGGATTTATAAGTTTTATAATGATTACGAATTTATTCTTGATAAAAATCAAAAAGAAGTTATTGAAATAAAACATAACCCAACTGTTCCAGAAAAATTATTTTATCAGCAAAGAGAAAATGGAACAGATTTACCAATAAATATTTCTGCAATTGTTGGAAAAAATGGAAGTGGAAAAAGTGCATTAGTAGAGTTATTATATGTTGCTTTTTACAATTTTGCAGTTGAAAATAAAATATTTAAAAATCTTAATAATTTAAAAAATGAAGAAAAAGTTTTTTGTGAAATTTTCTATTGTATTAAAAATGAAAGCGATAAAAATTATCAATTTTTAAAAATGGACTTCAACATAAATAATTCTATAAAAATATTAAATTTAGATCCAAACTCTAATTTTGAACCTATTCTTGGATTTGATTTATTTTATAATATAATATCTAATTATTCTTTATATGGATTAAATTCTGAAATTTTAGAAAATAAGTGGATTGAAAAAATATTTCATAAAAATGATGGTTATGAAGTCCCAATTGTAATAAATCCGATGAGAACAAAAGGTATTATTGATGTAAATCGAGAATATACTTTAACTAAAGATAGATTATTGTCAACATTGCTTAATGATGATTTTGATGAAAATTCTAAACTTATGATTAAAGGAAAAGTTGTAAATGGATTAATTTTAAAATTAAAAAGTAAAAGTTATTTTGATGATACAAATAAAAAAAATGAATATCTAAATAAATATTTAAAATTAATCTTTAATTCTTTTAAAGATGACACTTCACAATCTGATATAAAAGATGACTTCATAAATGAAATAATTAATTCTAACGATATTGTTATTAATAAAGCAACCGAGTATATATTATACAAGCTAAAAAAAATTTCTGATGTTTATTCAAAAGAAGACACAAGTTTCAAAGTTATAGATTATGAAAAAAAAGATTCAATTTCTTCTTTTTTAAAAAATATAAGGAATGCAGATTTTGGTTCTCACATTACATATAAAATAAGACAAGTTATAAATTTTTTATCTAATGATATACATGTTAAAAAAGAAAGCATCAATTATTATGATGAAGACTTGCAAAAATTAAAAAAAAATATCAAGAATCATTTAATTAAAAGCAAAGAAAAATATTTAACAGATAAAAATAGTGAGAATATTACATACCCATTTTGGCTTTATTCTAATATGAGTATTTTACCACCACCAATTTATGAGATTGATTATGAGTTTGAAGATTTAAGTAAGTTTTCATTATTAAGTTCTGGTGAAACACAAAAAATTTTTTGTATTAGTACAATTTTATATCATATTTCAAATATTTCTTCCAAACATAATAACTATTTATTTGCTGATAATAAAGAACTCAAAAAACTAGAAGTAAATTTAGACAAAGCAAGAAAAGACATTAAGTATCAAAATATTAATTTGGTTTTGGATGAAATTGAATTATATGCTCATCCAGATATGCAACGTACTTTTATAAATGATTTAATTTTTAAAATTAATTCTACTTATTTGAAAGGAATTGATTCAATTAATATAATTTTCATAACTCATTCACCATTTATCTTATCTGATATTCCAAAGCAGAATGTGTTGTTTTTAAATGAAGGAAAACCAATAGATGACTTTAAACGAATGAATACTTTTGGAGCTAACATAACAGATTTATTGGCAGATAGTTTTTTTATTGGAGATGGATTGATTGGAGATTTTGCAAAGGAGAAAATAGAAGAAACAATTGATTGGTTGAACCATATTTTAAAAATAAAACAAGATATTTCAAAACTCGATCAAGAAAAAAATAAAAGGAATATTATGTCGAAAAATAAAAAAATAGAAGATTTAAAAAAAATTGAGCTTGCCGAAAACATTAAAGGTAAAACAAATATTTTATATAAATATCATTATAAAATTATACAAATTGTTGACGAGCCAATTCTTAAATTTAAATTAGAAGAAATGTACAATGAAGCTGTCCTGAATATTTCTAGAATTGAGCTATTACAAAATAAAATTAATGATATGCAAAAGGAAATTAATTTAATATCTAAAAGATAATTTATGTTAACATTGAATATATCTGAAACAAATGCATTAAAGTTTTATCATGAAATAAAAACAAAAATTAGTAAGAGTGTAAATAAAAAAGATGGAACTAGTATTACAGATGATGAAATTAAAACTTTAGTAATTGGTTTACCTAATGAATTAGTAGTTTTAAACAATTTATTAATGTCAGACATCATAATTGATTTTGATCAAGTTGAGTTTGAAGATTACTTAAAATGGAATAAGATTAAAAGATCAAATTGTAATAAGTATCATACAAAGATTAGAGAAATTAATAATATGTTTGATTACTCAAAAATTGTTGGAAATGATTATTTCTTAGCACACTTATTAAACCAATCAACTTGTATTCATTGTAATAGAAATTATACATTAACTATAGGAAATAAAAAAAACAGAATTGTTAGACCAGAATATGACCATTGGATTAGTAAAAGTAAATATCCTTTACTTACTTTAAGCTTTTATAATCTAGTACCTTCATGTTCTTCTTGTAATAAGAAAAAAAGCTCTAAAGATTTTACTTTGCAAACTCATTTGAATCCATACATTATTGATGAAGATGAAAAAAAGTTTAAGTTTTCATACAAGAAGAAAACGTTAATAGACAATAATGTTGTTTTAAAAATCGAAACGTCTGAAGATTTATCAAGTAAAAAGATTTCTAATACATTTAAAGACTTAAATTTAGTTGAAATATATAACGCACATTCTAATTCTGAATTAAGAGATTTACTTGATTTACGATATAAATATTCTGAAAATTATATAGATATTTTGATAAATAAAACTTTCAAAGGAATTATGTCAAAAGAAGAAATCTACAGAATGATTTTTGGGATAGAAATAAATGAAGAAGATTATCATAAAAGACCTTTTAGTAAGTTCAAACATGATATTATAGAAGAATTGAAAAACATAAAATAATTATTTATTTTAAAGTATAACTAGTACTTCTACCTTTACCAACTTGCTCTAAAACCTCTTTTTTAACCAAATCTTGCAAATCTCTCAAAGCCGTATCGGTTGAGGTTTTGGTTATTTAGCTTTTAATATTAATTTTCAAAAGTTCTCGATACAATTTTCTATTTCAAAAACTAGCGTTTTTAAAACATAAAATCACTCGAAATGACGGAAAATATTCAGATTGTTCAGCAATTCTAATTACTTTTAATCTATAGTTCTTGGTTTACAAATGCGTCATTATTAAGAAATCGTCATTTCGAGTTTTCAATAAAATGCGATTAGCTTTTTATTGAAAGTATCGAGAATTTTGGAGCAGTAAACTTTTTTCAAAAGTTCTCGATACAATTTTCTATTTCAAAAACTAGCGTTTTTAAAACATAAAATCACTCGAAATGACGGTAAAATTAGTAATTTGTTTATTAGTTCTAATTACTTTTAGTTTATAGTTGTTGGTTTATTAATGCGTTATTATTAAGAAGCAGTCACTTCGAGTTTTCAATAAAATTCGATTAGCTTTTTGTTGAAAGTATCGAGAACTTGGTAGCAACAAATCATTATTTTTGTAAAATGCAACAATCTTACGTTTACATATTAAAATGTTCGGATAACAGTTATTACACAGGAATAACAAGCAAGTTGGAACAAAGAATGTTTCAACACAACACTGCATTTTATCCAGATTGCTATACAGCTAGTAGAAGACCTTTAGAATTAGTGTTTTACGCTGAATTCACAGATATAAATTTTGCAATAGATACAGAAAAACAAATAAAAAAGTGGTCAAGAGCAAAGAAAGAAGCTTTAATAAATGGTGATTATGATGCTTTACCCAATTTAGCTAAGAAAAAATTTAAGTAATATTTTTTTGATTAGCTCTCAATGTTCTTGATAATTATAGAGATTTTGTTGCACAAAAGATTTGTAACATTTTAACACAATCACCTTATTTTATAACCAGTACTCCTACCTTTACCAACTTGCTCTAAAACGTCTTTTTTAACCAAATCTTGCAAGTCTCTTAAAGCCGTATCGGTTGAGGTTTTGGTTATTTTGGCATATTTAGAAACGTTGAGGTTTCCAAAAAAATCATCCAATAACAGTTGTACTATTTTTTGTTGGCGTGCATTAAAAACAGTTGTTTTGTTGGCTTCCCAAAATTTAGAGCGAACCATTGATTTGGCTATGGTTGCATCGGTTTGTTTCATTGAGCGAAGTAAGCAATTCAAAAACCAAACCATCCATTCGGTGCAATCTAAATCGCCTTTTTGAGTATTCTCTAATAACGAGTAATAGGTATTTCGTTCTATCTGTATTTGCGCCGACATCGAATAAAAACGTTGCGAACTATCATCGGCTTGTGCCAAAAGCATATCGGTTATCGCTCTTCCTATACGACCATTTCCATCATCAAAAGGATGTATTGTTACAAACCACAAATGTGCCAACGCTGCTTTTAGCACTTTGTCAAGTTTGTTTTCGTTTTCAACCCAATCTAAAAAATGGTTCATCTCGGATGGTACTTTCTCGGCTTTTGGAGCTTCAAAATGTATGATTTCTCTTCCCATTGCCCAGATTTAACTTGCATTGTTCCATTACGCCATGCACCAGTTATTATTTTGTCCATGCCACTTCTTCCTGTTGGAAATAAAGCCAAATGCCAATCAAACAAACGTTCTTCGGTAAGTTGTTGTTTGTTATAATTTTGAGTTGCGTCTAATAGCATTTCTACAACTCCTTCCACATTTCTATCAGATTTTACTGTTCCGGCTATTTCTATTCCTAATCGTTTTGCTATTGAAGATCGAACTTGTTCTGGATTTAGAAATTCACCTTCTATCTCGCTAGTTTTTATAGCATCCATCGTTAAGGCAACAAGCATATTTTCTTCTACTAGCTTAAAGCCAAGTGCTTTCATTTGTCCCAATATTTTTCCCTGTTGGTGACGTACAGCTCCAAGTAATGAACATACTTCGTCTGCATCCCAAGTTAAATTTGGCCAATTTTTAAGTTCATGTATGTACATAATCACCGCATATTTGCGATAAAAATAGAATATTTTTACTGAATTGAAAAGTTTTGCGGTGATTATTTAATTTAATCACTACATTTTTGCGGTGTAAAATTAATTTAATCACCACATATTGAATACCTGACATTCCCGAAACATCTGTTTAAAAATCTATCAGGTTTGCTGTATATCTTTTAATTACATTTACCACATGAAACACCTAATTCTTCTTCGCGGCATCAACGTATCAGGTCACAACATGATAAAAATGGAACCCTTAAAAACAATGCTCAAAAATATTGGTTTTTCAAATGTTGAAACCTATATTCAAAGTGGTAATGTTTTTGTAGAAACTGACGATGAAAGTACCTTTAGCGTTGGTTTCAAGATAAAGCAAGAAATTTTTAAAACTTTTGGGCATGAAGTTCCTGTGATAGTAATTGGTAAAAACGATTTGGAATCGTGTTTTAAAATTAATCCTTTTTTGAAAGAAAAAGAAGTTGATACCAAGAAATTGTATGTTGCATTTATTTCAAAAGAATTGCCAAGTAGCGTTATAAACGAATTAAAAATTAGCCAATTTAAACCCGATGAGGCTGTAATTGACGGAACCCGAATATATATTAAATACGCAATCGGTGCTGGAAAAACTCGTTTAGATCAGAAATATATCGAGAAAAAACTCAACGTTACAGCAACTATTAGAAACTGGAATACGGTTACAAAATTGCTTGAAATGTATTAAAAATTATAAGTCAAAATATTTAAATTTGAATCTACCAGTTTTACATTACTAAATTTTAAATCTCAAAACTCACATCTTTTTTTTGTAATTTTGTTTTTTGGATGATTTCTCTCCCCAAGTAGGAATAAATGTTTATAATTCTCATAACGAGATTGAGTAAAAAAATAAAAATTATGTCAGTTTTAGAAAAAATTAGTCCAAACGAAATGATTTCGCTCGAAGACAAACATGGAGCTCACAATTATCATCCACTTCCTGTAGTACTTGCAAAAGGGAAAGGAGTTTATGTTTGGGATGTTGATGGTAAGAAATATTATGATTTTTTATCGGCCTATTCTGCTGTAAATCAAGGACACTGTCATCCAAAAATAATTGGAGCTATGATAGCACAAGCACAAACTTTAACATTAACTTCGCGCGCATTTTTTAATGATAAGTTAGGAATATATGAAGAATTTATAACAAATTATTTTGGTTTCGATAAAGTTTTACCAATGAATACAGGAGCAGAAGCTGTTGAAACTGCCATTAAAATTTGTCGAAAATGGGCTTATGAAGTTAAAGGAATTCCAGAAAATGAGGCTCAAATTATAGTTTGCGACGGAAACTTTCATGGCAGAACAACTACTATAATTTCATTTTCAAATGATGAAAGTGCCAGAAAAAACTTTGGCCCATATACTGCTGGATTTGTAAAAATTCCTTACGATAATATAGGTGCACTTGAGGAAGTTTTGAAAACAAATAAAAATATTGCAGGATTTTTAGTCGAACCCATACAGGGGGAAGCGGGTGTTTATACTCCTGCAACCGATTATATGATGCAGGTCAAAAATTTATGCAATAGTCATAATGTGCTATTCATAGCAGACGAAATTCAAACAGGAATTGCCCGTACAGGTTCATTATTATCAGTTTGTGGTGATTGTACCTGTCAAAATGCTTGCGAACGTCAAGAAACTTATGCAACTCCTGATATTTTAATTTTAGGAAAAGCAATTTCTGGAGGTGTTTATCCTGTTTCGGCAGTTTTGGCAAATAATGCGATTATGAATGTTATAAAACCAGGGCAACATGGTTCTACTTTTGGAGGAAATCCAATTGCTGCATCAGTAGCTATTGCAGCTCTTGAAGTTGTAAATGAAGAACATTTGGCACAAAATGCAAGAAGACTTGGCAAAATTTTCAGAGAAAAAATTGGAGAATTTATCAAAACAAGTTCCATTGCAACTTTAGTGAGAGGCAAAGGATTATTGAATGCAATTGTTATCAATGATGAAGAAGATAGCGATACAGCCTGGAATATTTGTATGTCCTTACGAGATAACGGATTACTTGCAAAACCAACACACGGAAACATAATACGATTTGCACCACCTTTAGTTATAAACGAAAAAGAATTATTAGATTGCATTACAATAATAATTAGAACTTTAAAACAATTTGAAAAATAATTTACAAACTTTATGGAAAACGAATTAGACTTAAAATTAAATCAAGCAGCAATCGAGGCGCTAAAAAGTAGTGGAAAATGGTCAATGTTTTTAGCCATAATGGGTTTTGTAGGCATTGCATTTATGGTGATATTAGCAATATTTATGAGTTCATTTATGTCAATTTTGCCCGACAAATCTGCAGCTAACCCGTTTGGAGCATTTAAAGGGTTTATCTCTTTCTTTTATATCATTTTAGCGGCTCTATATTTTCCACCTATTTATTATTTATATAAATATGCTACAGATATGAGTAATGGTTTACTTACTAAAAATTCTGATACCATTTCAAACGCTTTAGTATCATTAAAATCGCATCATAAATATCTTGGTATTTCGATTTTAGTTATCATTGGATTATATATTGTAGGAATCGTTGGATTTATTATCTTTTTTGCATCTATGGCAAAACATTAAATTTAACATTACAAAAAAACCGTCTAAAAAATATATTTTAGACGGTTTTTTTGTGTTTAACAATTACATTCCTCCTTGTAACTGTCTCATTTTTTCTTGCATTAAAGCAGGATTTTGTAAAGCAGCAAAACCAAAGAAAGATATAAAAGCGATAAAATATATTATAGATAAAACATTTAATACTATACCGATTATAGCTAATATTTTACCAACATTTAATGATTGAAAATTTGAGTATTTCTCGGGAGCTAATTGATATAAAATCATATCTTTTTTAGCTAAAACTACAGCAATAATAGCTAAAGTTAATCCTACAACTCCATAACAACAACATGTTATTATTGACAAAATTCCGAGTACTAAAACAACGGTGGCATTAGGTAATTTTTGGTTTTCCATTTTTTTAAAATATAGTTAAAGTTAATATAAAAATCTCATTTTGTAAACATACGAAACAATCATTACTAAAGCATTTAAAATTGCCGATCCAATAACAATTTTTGAATAATTATGTCTTTTGTCAATTAAAAAAAAAGCTGTAGACACAAAAAAAAGTAAAAATGTGTAGACTGCGGGAAACATGTAGAAGGCTTCTAAAAAATGTCCTTTAAAAATTAAAGCTATCGATCGTTGCAAACCACAGCCTATACAGTCAACCCCAAAAAGCTTTTTAAATAAACAAGGCAACATATAATTTTCCATTGAAAAAAAATTATTATTTTTACAATTGTACAAATAATTTTTTAAATAAGCTTTAACTGATTAAAGTTTTCTATTTTTGAATTAAAATTAATTTGTGAATTTTGTATCTAAACATACTCATGAAAATTATTTTATAAAAAATGAAAGTAATATTAATAATACTAGTAGCAATTGCATTTTTCTTTGCTTTTTATGAGCAATCAAAATCAAAACCTAACGTAATAATAACTGTAATTGCGGTTGGAATTTTTATGTTTGGAATTTTTAAATTAATGTCGAAAATACCTAGTAAAAACCCAGAAGATAAAAATGATTTCCTTTAGTATAAATGATAAAGTTTCAGTTTTAGATGATGCAATTGATGGTGTAGTAACTAGTATAAGAAACGGAGATATTGTTATAGAAACTACAGATGGATTTATGTTGACATTCAAAGCAAATGAGTTAATAAAAAGACATAACACTAATGAGTTTACTAATTTAATTAAAAGCGAAAGTTTATTAAAAAAAAGTGTTGATTTAGCTCCAAAAAAAAATAAAAATACTTTAAGTTTCAAATCGGATAGTATAGAAAAAGGAATTCCAGAATTTGATTTACATATTGAAAAGCTTGTAAAATCTAAAGGCGGAATGAGTAATTATGATATTTTAACTTTACAATCTGAAACTGCAAAAAGGCATATCGAATTTGCAATTAGAAATCGAATTCCTAAAATAGTTTTTATTCATGGTGTGGGCGAAGGCATTCTAAAAGCAGAGTTAGACTTTATGCTAGGACGTTACGAAAATATAACTTTTCAGGATGCTAATTATCAAAAATATGGACTTGGAGCAACTGAAGTATATTTTAAACAAAATCTAAATAAATAATATTTAATTTTTAAATTTGCATCTTCAAAACTTGCAATGAAAAAAATATATTTAGATAACGCAGCAACTACACAAATTCGACCCGAGGTTATTCTAGAAATGATTCAGGTGATGCAAAATGACTTTGGAAATCCATCTTCAACACACAGTTACGGCAGAAGTGCAAAAAATGCATTAGAAACTTCAAGAAAATTAATTGCCAAGATATTAAATTGTACCGCTCAAGAAATTATTTTTACAACAAATGCAACCGAAGCAACGAATTGGATTTTAAGAAATGCTGTTAAGGAATTAAAAGTTAACAGAATTATTACAAGTAAAATCGAACATCATGCTACTTTATATACCGTTCAACAATTAGAAAAAGAATTTGGTATCGAAGTTCAATATATTAAAATACTTGCATCAGGTGCAATTGATCAAACCGATTTAGTTCAATTACTCTCTTCAAAACAGCCTACTTTAGTTACTTTGATGCATGTTAATAATGAAACAGGTACTGTTTTAGATATTGAAAAAATAGGAAGAATTTGTCATCAACATAAAGCACTTTTTCACTGCGATACAGTTCAATCTATCGCTAAAACAGAACTTAATTTACATAAATTACCCGTTGATTTTATAGTTGCAAGCGCACATAAATTTCATGGTCCCAAAGGAATTGGATTTGCTTATATAAAAAAAGGAAGTTTAATGCAACCTTTGCTTTACGGAGGAGCACAAGAAAAAGGGTTGCGTGCAGGAACTGAAGCTGTTCACCAAGCAGTAGGAATGGCTAAAGCACTGTTTTTATCTTCTCAAAATTTAGAATCGGAACGCGAACATATATTGAATTTAAAAAATTATTGTATTGAAAATTTAAAAATCAGTTTCCCCGAAATTAAAATAAATGGCGAAAACACATTTTATAACATTTTAAATATTTTATTGCCTTTTTCACCAGAAAAAACTTCGATGATTTTATTTACTTTGGATATGAAAGGAATAGCTGTGTCTAGAGGAAGTGCCTGTCAAAGCGGCAGTCATAAACCGTCTCATGTATTAGCTGAAATGCTTAGCGAGGAAGATTTAGCAAAACCAAGTTTGAGAATTTCATTTAGTCATTACAATACTTTTGAAGATATTGATGCTTTGATTGACGGATTGAAAGGAGTTTAGTTATAACAAGTTAATTTAGATATTGTTTTAGATACTTTCATATCCATATTTTAAATTGATACTATAATCAACTTATTTTTTTTACAAAACCATTACTATATTTTTAATATAAAATATTTTAGGTTTTGATAAAAAACTAAAGTGATAATTTGGTTATCTATTTCTGAAATTCATTTTAGAAGAATTTGAAATTTTAGGACTTACCTTAGGATAACTAGCCTCTTCAGTTTTGCTAGACGGTTCTATTAATTGATTGAGTTCTATAATTTCAGCATCTGTTAAATCGCGATATCTTCCGAGTGGAACATCTAAGATTATATTTATTATTCTAGTTCTTTTTAGTGCAATTACTTCATAATCAAGATATTCACACATTCTTCGAATTTGTCTATTTAAACCCTGAGTCAATATTATTTTAAAAATATTTTTACCAATTTGTGTAACTTCACATTTACGAGTAACAGTGTCTAAAATAGGAATTCCATTTCCCATTCTTTCTATAAATCTATCTGTAATAGGGCGGTTTACTGTTACAATATATTCTTTCTCATGATTGTTTCTAGCTCTTAAAATTTTATTTACAATATCGCCATCATTAGTCAAAAAAATAAGTCCCTCGCTAGCTTTATCTAATCTTCCAATCGGAAAAATACGTTGAGAATAATTAATATAATCTATAATATTATCACGCACATCAAGGTTTGTAGTGCACTCAATTCCTGGAGGTTTATTAAAAGCCAAATAAATAGGTTTTCGATTATTTTCTCTAATGAGTTTACCGTTTACACGAATTTCGTCATTTTCGGTAACTTTAGTTCCCATTTCTGGAACAATTCCGTTTACAGTTACTTTACCTAAATCGATAAGTTTATCGGCTTCGCGTCGTGAACAAAACCCTGTCTCTGATAAAAACTTATTTAATCTAGTTAATTTTTGTTCCATCTTGCAAAGTTAAAATTTATAGCGTAACTATGTTATTTGTCCATTATAAATAATAACATTTTTTTATACAACTCATCGTCGTGTAAACTGTGTCCTAAAAAATCAGTTTCTACAAAAGTTGATTTTGGGAAAGCTTTAAATAATTTAACACCTTCGGCAAAAGATACTATTTTATCATTTTTATCATGAGCAATAAATGCTGGGATTTCAATTTTTTCTGCAAATTTTGCACCCGAAAAATCATCCATAGTAATATTAAATTCCAATTGAAAATAAACTTCTAACAATTTTTTTATTTTAGAATTTAAACTTAACAAATCTACATAATTATTTAAAATAATTTTTAAATCGGAAGGAGCTCCGAGTAAAATCATTTTTTTTAAGTTCGAATTTGGATATTTATGTTGATGATAAATACAAGTTCCTCCACCAATAGAGTGTCCTATTGTAATTTGAGGTTTAAAATACTGTGTTGCTACTTCCAAAAACTCAGTATATAAAGGCACATTAAACTGGTTTCCAGAACTCAAGCCATGAGCGGGAGCATCAATGGCGACAATAGTTTTTCCTGTTTTTTTTAAATACGGAATGGTTTTTTTCCAGCGTGACGAATTACTTTCCCAGCCATGAAGTAGCATAATAATTTCTTCATTTCCTATCCAAGAATATGTATGAAACGAATGATTTTTGAAGAACAAAGTCTGTTTGACTGTACCTTCTAATATTTTTGGCAAATCATTTAATGATAATTTTCCTTTACGCGGATTACTAAAAATAAAAGCTGCTTCTTTTTGTGCTTTTAAGGGTGCAAAAAAACTTAGAATATTCAAATATAATCCTATGGATTTAACCAATATTAAATATTTGATTTTTTTGAACATCAACTTTTTTATTATGTAACTATCGTCTCGCCCGAATTGCGATGTTGCAGACGATTTAACACCGAACCTTTACAAATATAAACAAATTATTGAGTTAAAAACTTCTTTTATGATAAATCCCGAAACCCGCAATATCGCAAAACCGCTATTAGCGGTAGTTGTGATTTTTCATTTTAACCAATTTGCAATACCGCGAAGATCATTTATTAAAAATAGGAAAGCACCATCTTCTAAATAATCTTCTTCCAATGATTTTTCCAGTAATATTCTCTTTATCCATCTTTCCGGTTGGTCAAAATAATTTAGAAAATATGCTTGTTTTTCTAAGCTTTCAAAGTCTATTTCTTTTAAGTTTGAAATTCGGTTTCTAAAGTTTCTGTATTCCGATTTTTCTACAATCCCTTTTTCATTGTAAACCCTAGTTGCTTTATTTAAGTATTTTTCAACATCTTCAATTAAATCTTTTCTCGTTTCCATTTTATCTCTGTTAAAAGTTTTAACTAAGATAGATTTTTCTGATGGGTTCTTTGAAAACGATAGCGTTTACTTATTAACAAAATTCTGAACAATTAACGCTAACGTCCCCGCGCTTGGCGTCAGTTGCGAACTTCGGAACTGATTATTTTCTGTTAAAGATAAAAATTCTTGCGAAACGCAAACGTGAACTTACCACAAAATTCGCAATTGCGCCAAACGTGTGTTGGAGGATGCCATAACTTTTCACATTCCAATTTTTCACGTTTCATTTTGTTTTTCAGTTTCTGTTAAGTGCCTATTTCACTGGCGCGGTTGTCTTATCTATTTTGGCATAAAGCTTTTTACTATGGCGGTTGCTTTGTTTATTTTGGAATAAGGCTTATGTAGTTTGGCACAAGCCTTGTCTATTCTGGCAACTGATTATACTTTTTTGAATTTAATTTTAGAGATTGCTTTGTATTGAACTGAATTACTATCAAGAATTGTAAATAAATAATCTTTTGCTTTGTTGAAAGTATCTACTAAATTATCTTCTGAAAGATATATTGAGTTATTACGAATACTACGTTCATTATTTAAAGGAACCAAAGTATTAGCAACATTTTTCGTTGCTTGCAACATTTGGGCTTTTTCTGCTTGCAATGTAGCAACTTGATATTCAGTTTCGTTTGGGTTATAGTTTGGTGTGTTTTGAAGTTGTGAAATTAACAAATCGTAATTATTGGTGCGTTGGTCATAACTCATTTGGTATGTTTTTTGCGTGTCCTTTTTCTGATGTAGATGCCATATCGTAAATATAAGTGGTTATGTACAAATTTATAAAAATATCAATTAGTTTTTTTACCTTTTATAAAAACTTTCAAAAAACCATATAATAAATAGAAAAATAATAAAGGGATTAATAATTTGCCAATATCAGTTAGTGAGAATTTACCACCATTAGAAAATAAGTTAGTAATTAAAAATTTTAAGTTTGTTGGAAAATATAAAATTGAGTTTGGGTTTTTTACAATTACATAGTAAATAAAAAAGAGGATAAAACAATAACTAATTAACCCATAAATTAATAAAAAATAGTCTAAAAAAACCCATGTTTTTTTTGATTTAAAAAGAAGCTTAATCCTAATTAAACCATGTGCCATCATATTTGGTTTTTCTATAACATCGGATATAATCCAATACCCATCGCTTCTAATAAAAGGATTTAAATTATGTAGAATTGAAATTGAGAAAATGCAAGATAGTACAATTAATAGTTTGAAATTTAAAACAAAACCTATTAAAATTAAAAAAATTACATAAATTAATTCAAAATATATGCCTGCTAAATTAACAATAATTCTTTCGGATTTAGAAAGTTTCCAAATGTCAGTTACATCAGCAAAATATACGGGCATAAATATGTAAAAACCGCCACCTATTCCTCCATGCTGTGCTCCAAAATATGCAGAAGCTGAAGCGTGTCCAAGTTCGTGAAATGTTACACCAATAAAACTTAATATAAAAAAGATTAACCATTCGTGCCTACTTAGAGTTGAATGGAAAATTTGATTATTTAATGTATAAAAACTTAACGACAAAAGAATTAAAATTAAGGTAAAAAGACCAAATGTAACTCTTGGAATAAATAAGTATTTTAAATATTTAGTTAATTTTTCTACTTTATTTTTATTTATTAAGATAAAGCTTAATTTTAGATAGTTAGGTTTTTCGTTTGGATTAACATCAACTTCTTCACTCAATATTATACCATATTTTGCTAACTTGTTGTACAAGAAATCAAGTGCAAATTCTAAAGTTAAATTTTGATTATATTTTATATTATATTCTAATATTATTGTTTCTAAACTTGAGTTGTTGTCAATTAAAAGTAAAAAGTTGTAAAGATGCTTCGATATTTTTACCCTATGTTCATACATGGTTTGATGAATAAAATAATCATTTGAGTTTAAGGGATAAAAAATGATGTCTTTAGAAATTAACGGTATTATATTTTTGTTCATAGTTAGCTAAAGATTGTAGAATAGTTGTTGTTGTGAAAAGGCGATTGAATTCTTTTGCT
>JANXVF010000161.1 GCA_025351785.1 Flavobacterium sp. | reverse complement strand
CTATAAAGAAAAAGCTGAAAAATTTATTTTAACTCAACTGAAAAGGACACTTGAAGAAGAATTTAATTCTTATTTAGAATTTGACAAATTTCATAAAGAAACTTGCGAAAAACTTATTGAAACTTGGTCAGAACTTAAAATTGGACAATCTCAAAAGTGGTTAAATATGACTTTAAAATATTGGTTATTATTTGGAGAAAAAAGAATTAAAGGAATAGAAAAAAATTCTAAATATTTCCATATTCCAATAGACAGTTATGTGCAAAAAGGAATGTTTGAAGAAAAATACCCAAAAGCTTGGAGCAAAATTGAAAATTATGAAACTTACTTTAATTATCAAGAACGACATAGATTAAAAAAAACAGGAAATTGTCCAATTATTGATGAATTTATTTTTTTTAATAGTTATAAACCAAAATAACAGAAATGAACTACCAACAAAAACTAGACAAAATATTTGGAAAAGGAAGTTTGTGGAAACATAGAACTTTGAGAACTTTATTTGACCAAAATTCAAGTGAATACAATCAAACAACAATGGAAAAAAAACTTGAAATTTTACAAAGAATTATTGATAATAAAATTGATTTAGTAGAATTAATAGAGGATTACAAAGAATTTTATTTAGAAGAAAACAAAATTCACGTAGCTGATGTTGCTGACGAAGGGCTTTCAATCTTACTACAACATTTAACATAAAAAACTACTGCCAACAGCGGTTTCAAGAAATGGCGAAAAAAGTGCAAAATTGATGTCTGTCTTTCGCAAGAAATAGTATCTTAGCAGAAAGAACGCGGTTCCGAAGTTCGCCACTTCTTGAAGCCACGAGACGTTGGCAGAGATTTTGGGCGAAATCGTAAAAATCACGTAAAATTGAAAAAATTGAAAAAACATTTAAAACAATATTCCGATTTATATTTAATCAATATTTTGACAATTGTTGCAGGTATTATATTTTATTATTTTGATAGAAAGGCTGAAATTCCAATTGCAATTTTCGCAACAGGAATTTCTATATCATTTGGTTTTAGACAATACAAAATTGAAAATGATAAAATGTTTAAAGAATTATTTCAAACTTTTAACGAAAAATATGATTTAAAATTTAATAATGAACTTAATATTATTGAGCACAAAAGTAAAGAAGACTCAAACTACAAATTAGACGAGAAACAAACTGCTTTAATAATGGATTATCTAAATCTTTGCGCTGAGGAATATCTTTGGTATACAAAAGGAAGAATTGATGAAACGGTTTGGAAATCTTGGGAAAAAGGCATGAAATTTTATATTAATGTAAAATCAATAAAGACAGTTGTAGAAACTCAAAAAGCTCAAAAAGATTCTTTTTATGGGCTTTTTGACAAATTAAAAATTGAATAAATTATGGATTTCATTAAAAAACTTTTTGAAACAAAAGAAACAAATTTGATTTTATCAGAACTAGAAAATTTGGATTATTTCTTCCAAAGTGACTTAATAAATTCTTTTGAATTTACTTATGCGTGGGATTACACATATAAACAAACGAAAAAAAAAATATACAAAAATTCAAAAATTCTCTCTAAAGAAGTTCGAGAAAGAGTTTCAAAACCAAATGTAATAGTTTTCAATTTGATAGCTACATTTACTTCTGGAGAAATTAGTACTGGTAATCATCACATTTATAGAGGAATATTAAATCCAACAGGAAAAGCATTTAAAAACATTTTTTATATAGTTCTAAAAAAGCTAAAAGAATTGGAAGTGTATAGTGATGAAGAAATTAAAGATTTCAAAGAAGACCTTGAAGAATATATTAAAACCGTTGGTTAAAATGGAAGAGCTACAAAAAACACAAATCGAAAAAAAATTTTATGATTGGATTAAATTAATGCGTCCAGAAAAGATGAAATTTAATCCAACATTCATAGAAATTAAAAATGGAAATGTGATATTTGGAATGATGAAATATATGGGAAGATTAGTAGTTTCTATAGAAACGATAAATTCTGAATTAGAAAATAATCAGAAAGAAGAAAACATCTAAAAAGAAAAACCATCTGCCAACAGCCGTTTGGCAAGATTGCGAATTTTGTGGTAAATTCACGTTTACGTTCCGCAAGAAATATTATCTTAGCGGAAAGAACTCGGTTCCGAAGTTCGCAACTGACGAGAAGCGGCGGAACGTTGCCAGCAATAATATTTCCGAACTTTCCGCCTAAATTTTAATGATTTAAAATTTCTGAAAAACTGTCCAATTCTGTTCGACTTTGGATTCACTTTCGCCGAATTTT
Organism: Flavobacterium sp.; assembly: GCA_025351785.1. Lineage (GTDB taxonomy): Bacteria > Bacteroidota > Bacteroidia > Flavobacteriales > Flavobacteriaceae > Flavobacterium. The sequence continues at coordinate 26 of JANXVF010000161.1, read as the reverse complement.
TTTCTGTTTTCTTTTTGTTTTCGTTT
>JANXVF010000160.1 GCA_025351785.1 Flavobacterium sp. | reverse complement strand
AAACGAAAACAAAAAGAAAACAGAAAAAAATTCGGCGAAAGTGAATCCAAAGTCGAACAGAATTGGACAGTTTTTCAGAAATTTTAAATCATTAAAATTTAGGCGGAAAGTTCGGAAATATTATTGCTGGCAACGTTCCGCGCGCTTTGCGATGTTGCGGATGATTTATCACCGAGCCTCACAAATATAAACAAATTATTGATTTAAAAACTTACTTTCAGATAAATCCCCAAACCCGCAATATCGCAAAACCGCTGTTAGCGGCTGTTATATTTTCTTTCAGTTTCAAATTTCATTTTTTTCAAGAGTTCTTTGTCAGCAATAAACTCCTTTTTTTCAAAGGTTGAATCTACTTTTTTATTGTCAACATATTTATACATTTTCTTTTTGTCAAACAAAATTTCAAAAATTGTATCTCGATAATTGCTCTTTCTATTGCTTTGCAAATCTTCTATTTTATAGGAAATTCTCTGTCTAATAATTTTTTTTAAGGAATCAGTTGCTTCATCAAAATATACTAGAGAAACAATTTTTCCACATTCTGGATTATGAGCATATTTTACGTATTTGAGTTTCGAGTTTACAAAATAAGAGCTTTGCGGAACTAATCCGTCATACTGATATGAAAATGTTACTGCTCCATTTTTGGATATGGTTTCATTAAATTCTTTTTCAAAATCAGCAAATTTCCTTTCGTTTTTCTCTAGTCTACAATTTGTAAAAAACATACAAAAAAATGTCAATAACAATAATTTAAAAACACTGTTGAATTTCAATTTGTTTTCCATTTATGGTTGAATTTTAAGTTTGTGTGGAATAATAGCCGCTAACGTTTTGTGGCTTCACGAAGTGGCGAACTTCGTAACCGATTATTTTCTGTTAAAGATAAAATTTCTTGCGGAAAATAAACGTGAATTTACCACAAATTTCGCCATTTCGTGAAACCGCTGTTGGCAGAAGTGCTTTATGCTTTTTGTTTTGTTTTTGAAACTCTACGATTAGTATTTTCTTTAAGTTCTCTTTTGTTTTTTTGAGAAGTAATATATTCGCTAATCTGTTTTTCTTCTTCTTTTGTTAGCGGTCTGTTTTCCACAACAAAATCTATGTTCAAAGGTTCTTTAACTATTCCCATAACTTTTAATTTTTAAAATATTTACCAATTAGATTTAAAGCAGCAACATTATTTATTATCATTAGTTGTCCACCAAAATGATATGCTCCTAAAGATTTTTGGTAATGTTCAATCAACTGTGTTTTAGCAATAAATGAAACAAAACCATCAAAACCTCTTTGAAATGAAACTTTGCAAACGAATGCAACTAAATTTCCTGGAACACCAAGATAAGTTTTGTTTTTTCCAATATTGAAAGGTGCGCTTTCAATTAGGTTCATAAAAACGTGATCAGATTTTATTTCAAACGAAACTAATCCTTGAATTATATTTGGATTATTATTTATTGTAAGCTTATATATTTCACTTTTAGGTTTTTTATATTCACTTTTCCAATTAAAATTCCATCCGTTTTTCTTTGTAATCTTTTTTAATTCTTCTATACTTAACAAAGCAATTTCTGTCGGAAAACTATCTCCTGAATTAATATTTTCAATTGAATTTGTTAACTTATCAATTATGAAATCGAGCTCTATTTGTTGTTTTATATTCATATTGTAAATATAAATTATTTTTCAACAAGTTTTTTATTACGTGCAGTTATTTTGCATTTCTGCCAACGTTTCGCGGCTTCATGAAGTGGCGATGAATCAAGACCAAGCCTTTACAAATATAAACAAAACTTTAAATTAATAACCTTTCCAATTTCTTATAAATCCCGTGCCTCGCCATTTCTTGAAACCGCTGTTGGGCGACGTTATTCTTCAAACTGTTTCCATACATAATTAAAGGTTCTTAAAAACTCTTTGTATTCTGTGTTTTCATCATCTATTCCAATTGTATGAATTGATAAGTTTATGGAATATTTTGAGTTACCAAAAAATAAATTATATGAAATTCCGTCAGCTATGTTAAAATCATATTCTATTTTTTCAATATTAAGTTTTTTTAATTTATCGACAATACTATCAAATATTAACGTTTTTATTTTTGATGGAACTTTGTGAATTTTAGATTCTTCAGAGTCTGTATTATAGATTTTAGTTACAAAGCTAACACTATCATTTTCTCTTAGGAAGTATAATTCAACAAGTTTTCTTTCGGTTTTATTTTTTGTATAAGCATTTCCTGTAGACCTTTCAAG
>JANXVF010000141.1 GCA_025351785.1 Flavobacterium sp. | reverse complement strand
TGTTGGGTAATAATAAGTTTGTAGATTTCTTCGTTAGCTTGTTGTTGGGCTTGTTTTAATATTGCTTCTCTTCTTCTGGCACGTTGTGCTCTCATAAAAAACAAAAAACCAGCAATTGCTATGGCTCCCATAAAATAATTGAAGAAATCTCTGTTTTTTTGTTCTAGAAAAACATTTTCTTTTTTGAGTTCGTCGGTTTCTAGTTCAATTCTTGCAAATCGGTCAATATTTTTTCTTTCGGAAAATTGAAGGCTATCAGAAATTCTGATGTATGTTTCTGAATATTTAGAGGAATTTACTTTGTCAACCAAAGAGGCTTGCTTCAAAGCTAAAACAATATTTACTGGAATTTTTGATTTTCTTGCTAATTCTATTGCTTTATTTGAAAATAAAATAGCTTTTTCGAAATCTTTAATATTAGAGTAATATTCTGATAGATGAATATAACTTCCTACAATGAATGTTAAATCACCCAAGTTTTTCCTAGTTTCTAATGCGTCATTAAAAAGACTAGATAATCCATTATAAAAACCTAATTTTAACTTACAATAAGCCAAATTATCAATTAAGTTTGCATATAGGTTTGGATTTTCTTTTTTTAAATTTTTATTTACTAAACCTAATTGAAAATTCAATATTGCCCGATTATAAGATTTTTGTTTCAAAAATAAATAACCTAAATTATTGTAACAAACAGACTCTTGGTTTTCACTAGATTGAAGATTATGTGCTTTAACTGTATAAAGGGCTTTTTCATGATATATTTCAGAATCTTTATACTCTTTTAACTCATTATAAACTAGGCCTAATTGATTTAATGTGCCATATAATTTATCATATTCAGTTGTATTATTATAAATTAAATATGCTTTTTTGAGTGATAATTCTGATCCTAAATAATCACCAATTATACATTGAATTATACCTTTATTAAATAAAATATTTGCTAAGTTCAAATCATCTTTCTTGAGCTTATAAATTTTTTCTGCTTTTGTATAAAAATAAAATGAACTATCAATCTCTCCTGAAAATTTATAATAACCTCCTAAAAATCTATTTGCATTCGCTAAATTTAAAGAGTCTTTAGCTTCACTAGAAAAATTATATAACTTGTATGAAACCTCTTTTAACTTTAATAAATTATTAATTTTATAATATTCTATAGCTAAATTTGACAAATTAAATCGATTGGAATAACTATTTTTTGTTTTTAACAAATAAAATAATTTATTCATATCAAAAATTTTTAGTTTTCCTGTTGTATCATTCTTTATTTTCTTAAAATAATAAAATACACTATCATTTATTTTAGCTTGAGACAATGATGTTTGCTTATTTTTATTACAAGAAAATAACAATAATAATAAAATAAGATAAAGAATTTTTGTTTTCAAAAAATTATAAATTTTGACCAAAAATACTAAACTTATTTCAAAAAAAAAAGCTATCATAAAATGATAGCTTATTTTTTAAATAAATTTTTTTTTATAAACCTCCGTTCGAATTTTGACCTCCAATGGTTTTCAAACCCCCATTTGAATTCTGACCTCCAATCTCTGTAATCAAACCTCCATTTGAATTTTGTCCCCCAATAGTTTTCAATCCTCCATTTGAATTCTGACCTCCAATTTCTGAAATCAAACCTCCATTTGAATTTTGTCCTCCAATAGTTCTCAAACCTCCATTCGAATTTTGACCTCCAATTGGTGATGTAAAAGAAGTTAAAACCAACATCAAACTAAACATTGCAAAAACTAAATGTGTATTTTTCATAATTTCTAAATTTTAAGATTTATAATTTTTTTCTCGATTATATTTATATTGTGTAAAATTGATTCATTCCATTATTGTTTTGAATATTTTTACAGTGTGAAATTACTATATCAATAAGTATCAATTTGTATGATTCCTTGTGTATGATGTAGATAAGCATCGTTTGATAGTGAATGATGGTCAAATTTGGGTGAATGCTAGTTTTTTATAAATAGTGTTTTTTTTGATATAAAAACAATGGGTTTTTTAATTAAAATACTGAAAATCAATAAATTAATTTTATAAAAACAAATTAGCCCTAAAATAATTTCTATTTTAGGGCTAATCTCTTGTTTAAATTTATTGAAAGATTCTTTAAAATTTTTACAAAAATCAATAGAAGTAAACTCCAATCATTATTAAAATTTTAATTGATTTTATTATTTTGAAGAATCAGCTGAAATGCTAAGTCTATTTTAGAAAGGAATTGTCAAAAACAAGTTTGTTCCTTGATTGAGTGTAGATTGAATTGTCATTTTACCTTTGACTTCTTTTATCCGTTGACGCATGTTGTCTAAACCTATTCCATCTTGACTATGAGATTGTTCAAATCCTTTTCCGTTGTCTTGAACTGCCATACAAATATTATTTTCGTCAAGAATAATACTAATAGTTGCAGTAGTTGCTTCGGCATGTTTGTTGATGTTGTGAATGGCTTCTTGAAGTATTCTGTACAAATTCATTTTGACTTT
>JANXVF010000135.1 GCA_025351785.1 Flavobacterium sp. | reverse complement strand
TCAAACAATTGGAAAACTGTTGCTGCAGGTTTTCGAATATCTTTAGGCGTAAAAACCGATGGTACTTTATGGGCTTGGGGCTTGAATGATGTAGGTCAGTTGGGAGATGGTACCACAACCAATCAATTACATCCAATTCAGATAGGAAGTGATACCAATTGGGATAGTGTTTCGGCTGGTTATCAGCACGTTGTGGCGTTGAAAACTAGTGGTGCTGTTTTTACCTGGGGAAACAATGATTTTGGACAACTGGGTAATGGTACCAATACGACGAACACCACACCAACTGTCATTACTGTTGTGGGTTGCACTTTAAGCTCAGAGGATTTTACTATAACTGAAAAAGAATTAAAGATCAGCCCAAATCCAGTACATAATGAAGTGAACCTAAGTTACAGCGGTACAGCGGTTATCAATACCATTGTTATTTATGACGCTTCTGGTCGAAACGTATATGAATCGCAACCAGTTGCAAGTACCAATCTTTCAGCTACGTTTAGCTTTTCAGATTTAGAAAGCGGTTGTTATATCATCGCTTTAAAGAATAATGAAAAAATAGTGGCAAGTAAGCAACTTATTAAGAATTAGAGTAAATTTAGAAGTTAGCTTTTTAGAGTGGATTGATTAATGTGCTGGCATTGAACTCACTTTTTTCCTTTTTGAAGTAATGAAAAACGATTAAAAAGATTATAATTCGCGTTCAATTAGCATATAAAGTCAATCGTAGTGCTATAATTTTATGAAATATTCTAGGATTATATAAGTTTCAAAGTTCATTTAGTATTGTTTTATTCATTTTGATATTTAAATTGGTCTGGACTACCTTTGACTTTTTCGATTACTAAATTTAAGTTTAGATTTAGAATCTCACAAGATGTTCATTCTTTGAACACCACTATTAATAAGCTCTGAAGCTAAATTCGGGTACAATTTTTTAAGATTATATTTGTCCCCGAATTTGTCCCCGAATGCATTATGATTTATTAGTTTATTTTGATATTTTGTAAATTAAAAAAGCCCATAAATCCTAAGATTTATGGGCTTTTAGTTTACTTTGAAAAGTAAAAAGTGGAGTCGCCGAGAATCGAACTCGGGTCCAAACAAGCAATCAAAGAGCCTTCTACACGCTTATTTCCTGATTGGGTTTTCGTTATTTTGCTAGGCCAGAAACAGCCACAAAATACTTATCTTCTTTAATTTTTGTAACAGTTTCAAAGCTACACTGCTCTTAGGTTTATTTTTACGATTTACCTTAATCGACCGCCACAAACCAAAGCTTTCGAGGTAAATCCTGCTTTCCTACCTTGTAGGAACTAGGCTAATCTTACTATGATTCAGATTATGCAGCAAGAGCGTAGTTTCCTTCGCCGTTTATGTTTTTGTGAATTTGGATTTACGAGCAAAAAACACAATGCTCGACGTGCTTACAATTTAATTCCACTTGCTGTCAAAACCAGTCGACCCCAATGTTAAAAGTAAAACTTTTATCGCAAAGATAGCAATTCATTAATTAAAAGAAATCAATTATTTTAAAATATATAAGGCTTTTTGAAATAAAATGTATCACTCTTTTATACTGTCATTAAATTTAAAAGGATAATCTCCAAATAGAACTGACAAATTTTTAAGCTGATAGGTTTTGTGAGTAAATTTATTCGATAAGGCTATGATTACTGCATTTTCTTTGCGCAATGTAATATATGATGAAGTGTTTCCGTGCCACCAGCCATTGTGATAAAATAGCTTCTGACCGGTTTCCCACTCCCGAATTCTAATTCCTAAACCATAATTTTTTATACCCTTACTTTCATAACTGTAACCTGTAAAAACTTTTTCTAATAAATTTTTACTCAAAAAATTAGTTGAGTTTCGGGCAAGGTCAAATTTTAATAAATCGCGTGGTGTAGAGTAAATATTTTTATCACCATAAATAGCATCTAAAAAATCAAATGCATATTTAACATAATTTCCCTTGTAAGACGGCGTTGCTTTTTCTTTTGGGGTTTCTTCATCAAAAACAAAAGTGTCTTTCATATCTAGAGGCTCAAAAATAATTTGCTTCATGGCATCTCGATATTTCAAACCAGTTACTTTTTCTATAACCAAAGCAAGCAAAACAAAATTTGTATTACAATAACTAAAATGAGTATCAGTTTTATATTCTAACGAAATATTTTTTGTCATAATGATATTTAAAATATCTTTATCTGTCATTGTTTTACTCTTGTCCCAGATTTTTTTATCATCAGTAAAATAACTGTATTTTCTTATGCCACTTCTATGGTTTAAAAGTGTTTTTATAGTAACATCAGGATAAGGAAAACCTTCAAAATAAGTAGTTAATTTATCATTTAAACTAATTTTTTTAGCATCAATTAATTTTAATATTGCTGTAGCAGTCAAAACTTTACTTACAGATGCAATGTGCAATGGAGTTTCGGGAGAATTTAAAATATTATGCTCTTTGTCGGCAAATCCTTCATATTTTTCATAAATAATTTGACCGTTTTTTGCGATTAAAAAACTTACATTTTCAAAATCATTTTTCCAATGATGAATAAAAAAATTATCAATTTGATTTTGTTTAGCTTTTATATAGGAATCAGATAATTTCGGTAAAGTATCTGCTGACGGTTTCATGGCATAAGATACTGTATTATTTTCATGAGTTAATAACGCTATTTTATCTTTTTTTTGGCAACTATAAATTAAAATACTAGCAACTATAGAAATTATAAAGCGTGTTTTGTATGAGGAAAATATCATTTGATTGGGTTAAAAAACAAATATAGAAAACAAATTTAATTACAATAATATTGGCTTGGTTAAAATTTGGAAAACTTGTGAACTTTATAAAAACCTAGATTTTTTATTTATTTAAAAAAGTTTTGAAAACGTTTTCGTTACTACTACTTTTGGAATCTTAAAAATTGAATAAAATGAAGTTTGGAATCATAAAAGAAAGAAAAAATCCACCTGACAGAAGAGTAGTTTTTACACCAGATGAATTAGTTAGGCTAAAAAAAGAACATATCGATGCTAATGTAGTTGTAGAAAGTTCAGATATCAGAATTTTTTCTGACGCTCAATATCATGATTTGGGAATAGAAATTGCCACAAATATGTCTAGTTGTGATGTGCTTTTTGGGGTAAAAGAAGTTCCAATTGAAGACTTAATTCCCAATAAAAAATATTTTTTCTTTTCACACACCATAAAGTTTCAATCTCACAATAGAAAATTATTGAAGGCCATTTTAGCAAAAAATATTGAACTTTACGATCATGAAACCATTGTAGACTCAAAAAATAGAAGGTTAATTGGTTTTGGCAGATATGCTGGAATTGTTGGGGCTTACAATGGTTTTAGAGCTTTCGGATTGAAATATGAATTATTTAATCTTGCTAAAGCATCAGATTTGTCAGGAAAAAACGAGTTGTTAATCAGACTCAAAAGACAAGTTCTGCCAAATATTAAAATTGTATTAACAGGTCACGGAAAAGTAGGAATGGGTGCTAAAGAAATTTTAGACGGTATTAAAATAAAACAAGTTTCGGTTGATGATTTTTTAAATAAAATATACTCAAAACCTGTATATACTCAAATTGACGTTTTAGATTATAATGATCGAATTGATGGAAAAAAACTAGATAACCAAGATTTTTATAAGCATCCGCAAGAATATATTTCAAATTTTGAACGATTCACAAAAGTTGCTGATATTTTTATGGCGGGTCATTTTCATGGTAATGGTGCACCAGATATTTTAACTCAAAGCATGTTAAAATCAGTAAATTGTAAAATTAAAGTTGTTGCCGATATTTCGTGCGATGTTGATGGACCTATTGCATGTACTCTAAGATCTTCTACAATTGCAGATCCTATTTATGGTTACTTACCTGCAGAAAATAAAGAAGTTCCCTATTCTCATCCAGGAGCAATTGTAGTTATGGCTGTAGATAATTTGCCTTGTGAACTTCCAAAAGATGCGAGCGAAGGTTTTGGCGAAATGTTTATGGAGCATGTTATTCCTGCTTTTTTTAATGGAGATAAAGATGGTATCTTGGCTCGAGCAAAAATGACCGAAAATGGAAAATTGACAGATCGATTTAACTATTTGCAGGATTATGTTGATGGTGATTAAAAATTTTTATTAAGCTTGCTACAATTCAAATATGAAATTTAATAAATCAATTTAGTTGATAACTAATTTAAGCAACTAAAATTGTTTTTAAGATAAAATGTATTTTTATAAAAATTTGTATAATATATGAGAAATTTTCAACTTTTATTTTTTTTGGTTTTAGTTTTATCTATCAATGCACAAACAGTTTCGTCGCCCTCAAAATTAATTTCGTTAAATTTTAAATTAACATCAGATGGTAAACTAACTTATACAGTGCTATTCAAATCAAAAAATATTATAAATGAAAGTACACTGGGTATTGCAATAAAAAATTCTCAAAATTTAGATTCAAATTTTATAATAGATAGCATTTTTCAAAAAAAGGTTGATGAAACTTGGCAACCTGTTTTAGGCGAGCAATCAAATATTAGAAATAATTATAATCAAATGACTGTTGCCCTTACACAACAATCGACATCTAGAAAATTAAATTTAATTTTTAAAATTTTTAATGAAGGAGTAGCATTCAGATATGAATTTCCAAAGCAGGAAAAATTAAATTATTTTATAATTTCTGATGAAAAATCTCAATTTAATTTAACCGAAAATTACAATGTTTTCTGGATCCCAGGCGATTATGATAGTCAGGAATACTCTTATAATGAAACAAAATTATCCGAAATTGATAATTCAAAGTTAGATATGAATAATGGGATAGGAGTAAAGTCTATTTCAAGTCCATTTAGAGTACAATCGCCATTAATGATGAAATCTCAAAATGGAATATATTTAAATATTTTTGAAGCTGCCGTTGTTAATTACCCAGTAATGCATTTAGATGTTGATACAAAAAAGTACAGTTTGACTTCAAATTTGGTTCCAAATGCAATTGGTGATAAAGCTTATCTTCAAACGCCTTGCGTCTCGCCTTGGAGAACCATTATGATAAGCGACGATGCACGAGATATTGTAAGTTCAAAAATGATTTTGAATTTAAACGAACCCTCAAAACTCACAGATACCTCATGGATAAAACCGATGAAATATGTCGGAATTTGGTGGGAAATGCATGTTGGATTATCGACTTGGGACTATGCTGTCTCGCAAAATGCTCAAAATGTGGCTGACAGCAACTTGAAACCATCAGGAAAACATGGTGCTACAACCGAAAATACAAAAAAGTATATTGACTTTGCTTCAAAAAATGGTTTTGATGGAGTTTTAGTCGAAGGATGGAATGTAGGTTGGGAAGATTGGTATGGGAATTGGAAAGAAAATGTATTTGATTTTACAACCCCATATCCAGATTTTGACTTAAAAGTAGTTGCCGATTATGCAAAGTCTAAAAATATAAAAATGATAATGCATCATGAAACTTCAGGATCTGTAGCAAATTATGAGCGTCATTTAGATAGAGCTATCAATTTAATGAAGCAATATGGATATCCTGCTGTAAAATCTGGTTATGTAGGTCGAATAATTCCACGTGGCGAATTTCATGATGGTCAAACAATGGTTAATCATTATAATTATGTGGCACAGCGAATGGCCGAAAACAAATTGATGTTGAATTCGCACGAAAGTTCACGTCCTACAGGATATAGCAGAACCTATCCAAATTACATTGCTGCAGAAGCGGCAAGAGGTAATGAATTTAATGCTTGGTCAATAGGAAATCCCCCAATGCATGAAACTATTTTACCATTTACCAGACTTCTTGGTGGTCCTATGGATTATACACCTGGGATTTTTGAAATTAAAATGAATCACTATAATCAAAAAAAAACAGAACAAGTTCATACTACTTTAGCAAAGCAATTGGCGCTCTATGTAACGATGTATTCTCCTTTGCAAATGGCAGCCGATTTACCTGAAAATTATGAAAAATACCCTGATGCATTTCAATTTATCAAAGATGTTGCGATAGATTGGCAAGAATCAATATATTTAGAAGCTGAACCCGGCGATTATATTACAGTGGTTAGAAAGGCAAAAAATTCTGAAAAGTGGTTTTTAGGTTCTATAACAGACGAAAATTCGAGAAAAACAGAACTAAAATTAGATTTTTTAACGCCAAATATAAAATATAAAGCTATAATTTATGAAGACGGAAAAACAGCCGATTGGAAAATTAATCCAATTAATTATCAAATAAAATCTTTGGTAGTTACATCAAAATCTAAAATAAAATTAATTTTAGCCAAAGGTGGTGGAACAGCAATTTCTTTTGAACCATTAAAATAATAAACTAAATACAATCAAAATTCATTTTTTCATTTAAAATTTAAATTTAACCAAAACATAAATCATGAAAACTACAAAAACCAACTGGGCACAATTTATTCCTCTTGTAACTGTTTTCTTTTTCTGGGGATTTGTCGCCGCAAGTAATGATATTTTAATTCCAGTTTTCAAAAAAGCGTTTCATTTATCTCAAGCTCAAAGCCAACTAGTTGCTTTTACTTTTTATATAGCCTACACCGTAGGATCTTTAATTTATTTATTAATATCATATTTAATTAAAGGAGATTTAATAAATAGAATAGGATATAAAAATTCGCTTGCATTAGGATTATTAATATCAGCATTGGGAACATTATTATTTTATCCTGCAGCAAATTTGGGATCTTTTCCTTTAATGTTGTCAGGATTATTTATTGTTGCTCTCGGATTTTCATTGCAGCAAACAGTTGCAAATCCCTTGGCAATAGTACTTGGGCCTATTACAACAGGTTCACAAAGATTAACTATGGCTGGTGGGATAAATAATTTAGGAACAACTATTGGTCCATTAATAGTAAGTTTTGCAATTTTTGGAGCAGCAACTTCTACAACTACCGAGATGAGTATTGAAAGTGTTAAAATTCCTTATTTAATTTTAGGTTTGGCTTTTTTACTGGTCGCAATTTTATTAAAATTCTCGTCATTACCAGATAAACCAGAGCTAGAAATTGAATCAGATAGTGTAGAATCATCTATAAGAAGTTCATCTTTAAAATATCCTCAACTAATTTTAGGGATGGTTGCAATATTTATTTATGTGGGAGTCGAAGTTGCTACGGCCAGTAATTTACCTGCTTATATGGAAAAAAATTTAGGATTTTTAACTAAAGATATTGCTCCTTATATTTCACTTTATTGGGCAAGCATGATGATAGGTAGATGGACAGGTGCAGTTGAAGCTTTTACAGATAAAATGAGCACTCAAAAAATTCTACGTTTTGTAGCTCCATATTTAGCATTTGGTATTTTTCTAACCGTCAATGCTATTGCAAAACATGATTTAACTCCATTTTATGTTTATGCATTAATTATTCTAGTATTGATTGGAGCTGATATTGCAAGCAAAGGAAATCCAGCACGAATGATATTTATATTTTCGGGATTGGGCATAATTGCTCTTATAATTGGAATGTCAACCACAGGAATGATTAGTGTTTATGCTTTTATAAGTGTTGGATTATTTTGCAGCACCCAGTGGCCTTGTATTTTTACCTTAGCCTTAAGTGGTTTAGGAAAACACACCAGTCAAGGAAGTAGTTTTTTAATTATGATGATTATGGGTGGTGGCTTTGTAAGTTTACTTCAAGGATATATTGCAGATATATATACAATTCAATCAAGTTACTTCATTGATATTTTATGCTTTATATATTTATTGTTTTTTGCCTGGCGCGTTAGTAAAATTTTAAAACTTCAAGGAATAAATTTTGATAAACAAATTAGTTCTGGTCACTAAATTAAATAGTGTAAAAACTAAGCAGTTTAACTCATAACTTGAGGTTGTTTATTTATGATAAACTAGAAAATTTACTAAGTTATTTTATGTAAATAGTATTACATTTTTGGTGGCAATATTGTCGCCGAAATTGGAAAATTGAATTTAAAAAAATGAGTTTTAGAATAGTAACATGCTTCATATTATTGACAATATCTTTAAATATTTTTTCTCAAGAAAATGCACCATATTTAAGAGGTAAAGTCAAAATTTCTATCAAAGAAGGGACATT
>JANXVF010000115.1 GCA_025351785.1 Flavobacterium sp. | reverse complement strand
ATGGCCTGGACGTTATTCAGGAAGCCATCAAGCACTTCGGTGATGGCAGGCTGGAAGTGCTGGCCGCCATCTTCACTGGGTGTCTGCCCTGGAAATCTCACGTCCTGCACGGCCTCAATACGTTTTGACCCCTACAGAGGTTTTGACCCCTACAGAGCTCGCTGACGTCATTCAGGACAACCTGCTGTGGGGCACCGCCGGAGTCTACGGCCAGGGGGCCGTCCTTTATGATCAGACCGGCAAGAGTGCGGCGACACCCGCCTCGGACGCCCAGGCCCCCACGCCCGCCATCAGTCAGCAACTCGGTGTCAACGTGGCCGATACGAAGGCGCCCAACAGTGCGGTCCGTGTGCCGACGGCGCCTCAACAGACAGATGTGGCTCAGGCACCCGCCGCCAGTGCCGTGCCCAGTCTGGGCGCCGCCGTAGCCCCCACCGCAGCACTGCAAGGGTCCGTGCTGCCCACGCCTACCGTGGTGGCCCCGCCGCTTTCCGCCGTGCCAGATCTGGGCGCTGTCAACGTGCAGGGTATGGTGCCCAATATCAGTCTGCCTAATGTCAGCAGCGCCGCGCCGAACAGTGGACAGGTGGCCCCGGCTGTGGGCAAGGTTTTACCCGCAGATTCGAGTTTGCTGCCGGGCATCACCGGAACCACCTTGAGTGATATCAAGGCGCCGAGTCTGGGGGTGGTGCCGGATGTGGGGCGCAGTCAGGTCGCTGTCGCCGGGACGCCGCAGGGCTTCAAGCAGGACCAGGACGCGTTCAGCTTGTTTGCGACGGTGGCGGAGGGATCGGGCAAGCCGGGTGCGCCCCCGAAGACGCCCACGAGTAATAGGGGGGCGGTGGCGAAAGTCAGGGATGCGGCTCAGACGACCAAGCCTGTGGTTGTTGCGATGATCGGGAGCAGCGCTGTAGCGACGCAAGGAGGTGTAAGTGCTCTTCCATTGATCGGACCAGCTCTCGCAGCGTTTGCGAGCGATGTGGCAGTGGCATTTGCGGGAATCGCATTGCCTCTGTACATTCTCGGCGGAGGTATGACTGACGATGGAATGCTCAATTACACGGAGGAAGATAAGCAGCGACAGGCTGCTGCCGCTGCCGCTGCTGGCGCCGCTGCAATCGGAATCGCCGTTGCGACAGGCGGGGCACCAAATCCATTGGATCCAAATGATCCGAGAAACAAGCAAAGTAATGGCAACCCAAGTAAAAACGACTGTAAGAATTCGTTCGACCCCTCAACACTCGTTCGGACGCTCGGCGGCCTTGTTACGATCGCGAGCCTGACGCTCGGCACCCAGGTTCTGGCATACAACGAACAGACTGGGAAAAATCAGTACGATCCGATCACCCATATCTTCAAGAACGTTGATCCGGCGATCACGTACTTGACCCTCAAGGATGGAAAGACGGGGGAACCTGAAGCTGTCACGACGACCCCAGAGCACCCCTTCTACGTCCAGGTGCAAGCTGGCACCCAGCTCAGGCCGAAGCCGGTGGGGCATGAGGAGTTGAACCCGCGTTGGGTCGGCGCCGGTCATCTCCAGATTGGCGATAAGATTAAGCAGGCTGATGGCGTTGTGGGCGTCGTCGCCAATGTGGTCACCGTTGCTCAGATGCAGGAGATGTTCAACCTCACCGTGGATGAGGCGCATACGTTCTATGTTGGAGAGAAGGGTTGGCTGGTTCATAACACCAGTTGTCCGGTCAACGACTACGCGACAGCAGAAACTAAAAATTATAGTGGCTGGTATAAAAGTGAAGGTGAGGCAAGAGCCATCGCACGCACGAAAATCGGCTCTGACCCCATAGAGGTATCTCCTGGTAAGTGGCGTAGCCAAGACGGTAGATGGCAATATAGAGCTAAACCAGGAGATGTTGCAGATAACCACATTCACTTGGAACAATTGAATCCTAAGACAGGAGAAGTTCGTCAAAATCTGCACCTCCGCTGGCAAAATGGGACTGGAAGATGATAATAGACAAGATAAAAACCACTTTAGTCGTCCCTAATAACAACGATTATCTGACTTTATATGTCACTTCAGATCAGGTGGTTATGTGGTGCTTAGGTTTGTGCGCTTTGCAGAAGGGAGTAATTAATTCAATCCAACTCTTGGGGCCATCACAGAGAGCTTTAGGTATAATCTTAAACTCTAGCGATGAGCGTAATAACTTTTCGGCGAAAGACTATCGTAAGATTTATATTTCTAGGCAATCTCTTGATTATTGGATCGGATTTATTCTGAGATATGCATATAACAATATTGCCGAGGTAGATCATATTGATATAGATGCAGGTCTTGTTGGGGATGCTAATCAGGATAAATCAATCATTTTAAAATTTGATAGTTCGTTGTCACCCATGTCCTCTGATGAAATGAATAAATTGCTTGAATCTATGTAGGGATCACACATCTAAAACTGCTTTTTACAGGTTTTTAAATTTATCTAGCATATTACGCATTAAACAGCTTTATTTTGAAGTTTTTCGAGTAGCTAGTGAGTCGATAATTATCTAGACGTCTACTTCCTATTGATTAATCATACGTTTGTTGATTCTAGGCAGGTTTAATTGATGAAAAGGCCTCTGTCCCCGCCTTCACCGTCGGCAATAGATTCGACGCAGGCCCGCTTGCTCCTGGCTCCACGTTCCCCCAAGCCGGTCTTCGGCCCCTTGGATCAACTGGTCGGTGCGGGTGGTGGATGGCAGCTTGCTCAGCAGTACCCTTTGAACACCCACCACTCGGCAGTTTGTCAGCAGGCCACCGACGAGACTCGAGTCTCGTCGGTGGCCTGCACAGTGATCTAAAATCTGCCTACCTAGGGTACACCCTAAGTTGACAGAGTAGGAGTTAGGTTTAAGTGTCAGTTTAGGGTCAATTCAGGCCATTAGTTGACAGTTTGCGTTTGGGTCTATAACCTCAACTGGACATGGGCGAGCGACTCGGCTACATCAGGATCAGCAGCGCGGATCAGAACACCGCCCGGCAGCTCGACGGGGTAAAGCTGGATCAGGTCTTCACCGACAGGCTCTCCGGCAAAGACATTCAGCGCCCGGAGCTGAACAACTTGCTGCGCTTCGCCCGGCGTGGGGACACCGTGCTGGTCCACAGCTTGGACCGGCTGGCGCGGAACCTGAGCGACCTACAGCGACTGGTGAGCGAATTGACCGGGCGCGGGGTCCGGGTTGAATTTGTGAAAGAAGGGTTGGCCTTCGACGGCTCGGACTCAGCCATGTCGGTGCTCTTGCTGAGCGTCATGGGCGCCTTCGCCGAGTTCGAGCGCAGCCTGATTCGTGAACGTCAACGTGAGGGTATAGAACTGGCGAAGAAGAAAGGCGTGTACAAAGGTCGCAAGCCCAAGTTGAACGCGGCGCAGGTTCTGGTGATCCGCGAGCGTCTGGCTGCTGGGGAGAAGAAAGCCGTGATCGCCCGCAAGTTGGGGATCAGCCGGGAGACGCTCTACAGGCACCTGTCGGCCACACCTGCTCCGCCACCGTGATATCTGGCCCGGTCTGGGCAACGCAGCGGCCAGGCGCAGCATCAGCAGCGTGTGTGGTGGCCTGGGCGCCCAGGTCGGCGATCCACCGAGTGGCCTGCCCGGATAGGCAGCGTCATTGCTAAACATCAGAGCCGTCAATCATGGTCACTTCCCGACTGCTCGTTCACACGTCCAATTCTGATAAGCTAGTAGTATGACGATGCAACTGAACCTCGGCGCCTTCCTGACCCGGCAGGGCATCAGCCCGGCGCGGCTGGTCCGGGCCACCGAAGGCCGCCTGGCCCCGGCGACGGTCTACGGCCTGGCGAGTCGGCCTGTCCAGCGCATCGACCTCCAGACGGTGGGGACAGTGCTCAACGCCCTGAGCGAACTCACCGGCAGCGAAGTTCACTTTCAGGACGTGCTCGAAGCGCTCACCGAGGCCGGGCAGCAGCGCCGCCAGGACGCCCGCAGCCGTATCGGGGCGCCCCACCGTCAGGGCCGCTTCCAGGGCAGCCCCGAAGTGGTGCCCGAAGGCGAGTGGAGCGTTACCGATCAGCTCGGTGAACTCCGCGAGCGTAACCTCTGAGCGCCCCCACCAGGGCAGGTACGGTGCTGTTCCTCGACACCTCTGCCCTGCTGCGGGCGTATCTGATCAGTGAGCCGTTCTCCGCCCAGGTGCAGCAGACGCTGCTGGAGGCTGAGCAGGTCGTGGTCAGCCTCCTGGCCCGGCTCGAATTCACCACCGCACTGACCCAGCGCGCTCACCGTGATCACGCCGCCCGGCTGAGTGGCGCTCAGTTCACCCTGCTGATGAGCAGTTTCATAGCGGACTGGGAAACCTTCAACGTCGTGCCGCTGGACGAAGCGCTGCTCCTCGACGCTTCTGAACTGGTTATCCGGCAGCGGGGAAACGGCCTGCGTTCGATGGACGCCATTCACGTCGCCAGTGCCCAACTTGCGGCCACGGCATTTGACGATTTGATATTCCTGACCTTTGATGACCGGCAGCGACGAGCAGCGGAGGCGGAAGGACTGAGCATCCTCGAACTCACCTGAATGGGGGGTGCAGGCACGAACCGGAGAAGCGGCTGGTCCAGGCAGTGATGACCTGGGTCATCAGAGAAGACGGGTGCTGCCGCAACAGTCGTCCTCCGCCGCGCCGCGCTGTCACCGGCAGTTTCATCACGTCAGCGCAGGTAGACGCATCCTCTCCCCTACCGCTTCCATCTTCTGCTACTCGGATGGAGGCTGCTGGTGCAGCAGGGCGGCAGGTGGGCGTACACCGTCCTTGAACTGCGATCCTGTCGTCTGCGGCGTCACCTGAGCTTCTGGATTTCATGCAGCCAGAGGCGACGAACCCGCTCGTCGTCGAGCAAGGCGATCAGGGCGGCGACACCCTCGCGCATTTCCAGATCTGGAAAGTACTGCTTGGCGTCTAGCACCTGACGGTCGAAGGCGAGTTTGCGGGCAACCGGCACCTGGGCGCTCAGCAGCTTGGTCGCCTCGCGCTGCGGCGAACTCAGTTCGGGCAGCTCCAGCATCTCCAAGTCCGGCAAGGCTGAGCTGAGAGCCGGGGTCGCTTCGTCAGGACGAGGCTCGTCCTGAATGTCCCGCAAACGGCTGAGGCGCCCAAATCCTTGATCCTTAGTCATCGGCTGAGATCCATGATATCCAGACACTCCTTGACGACACGCTCGTAATCCAGCCAGCAACTCTTTGCTAGGCTGCTTCCCTTGACGTCCCGAACGAGGACACCCTGGGTCGAAGCGTCCCGGAACGCCTCGCTGCCGCGCACCACCGCGTCAAGTACCGGGATACCTAACGTTCCAAGCGCCGCATGAGCCTCGTCGAGCTTACGCCCAGGCCGGACCATCGTCAGCAGGGCGGCGACCCTCGCCCGCCAGGGCGTACCACTCTCCACTTCTTGTGACTTCAGCACGTCGAAGGTGCGCCGCATGCCGTCGAGCGACATGACTTCAGGATTGGCTGGAATGAGCAGCAGGTCGCAGGAGCGGGCCAGGTCAAAGAGTTCGACGTCGGGCAGTCCGCCGCGCACGTCCACCACTAGGTACTCACTGCGGCTGCTGAGCGCCTCGATCAGTGACATGACCCTGAACGGCAACGCTCCCCCCTCGGCCCAGGTCATCATGCTGCGGTTACGGTCGTCGCCGTCCACACCGATGGTTTCGCCATATCGGGCGAGGTGTCCAGCGATGTGGACGGCGGTCGTCGTCTTTCCGACTCCACCCTTGAAACTGAGAATTCCGACAATACGCGGCATAACCTCAGTATGGCTCAATAGAAGGAGAAACTACAACTTCTACATATATCAGAATATTCCCGCATATCAGTATGCGGGAATATTTCAGGGTATTGATATCTGCTGACTCCATAAACGGTCCCTCGGCCTGTCCGCACGTCTAGCCGCGCCGCTCTTACCTCTAGAGCGGCGCGTTGAGGATGGTCTGGGCCAACTGGAGCCCCTCCGCCGCCGGACGACTCAGGGCCGAACGCAGCGCCGTCACTCCCTCATCGCTCAGAGCCTGGACGGCTTCGAGCGCCATTGGT
Organism: Flavobacterium sp.; assembly: GCA_025351785.1. Lineage (GTDB taxonomy): Bacteria > Bacteroidota > Bacteroidia > Flavobacteriales > Flavobacteriaceae > Flavobacterium. The sequence goes on along the minus strand of JANXVF010000115.1, from coordinate 68,668 downwards.
GAAGGGGCGCGTTTGAGCTTGACCTTCAGGAGGCTCACCAGGGCCGTCCGGGAGTCGAGTGCTACACCATCTCCAGACTCCACTTTCGGAGGCCGTGAAGGGACCTTTCTGGACCTACGAGACGGAGACTGAACAGGGGAGGGGAAGGCCAGTTCGGCAAGTCCGTACTTCTCAGGTTTGCGAATCATGTCTGCCAGAGCACTCGGCACCGACCTCGGCTGCCAGCCCTCGTTCATCCGCGCCTGCAACATCGCCACTGCCGAGCGCACCCGACCTGGATACTCTGCCGCCAGAAGCTGCGCGGCGGGGGCACGAATACCACGCTGTGTAAGCAGGGTGACGAGTTCAAGATCGGACTGCGTCGCCGCAAAGGTGTAACGCAACGTGCGCTCTAGCCCCCGCCCGCTGATCTGGACGCCTTCCAGGTATCCAGCTTCGACCAGTCGTTCGTGGGCCTGATCGAGCGTACGCATGATGGCGTCGGTTCGTCCGAGCGAAAACCCCCAGGCCAGCGCCCAGTCGCGCAGGGTGACTTCCAGGTTGCTGGCGAGCGAGTCGTCCGCTCGCAGGCGGTGGGCCTGGATCACGCGGTACAGACTGCGGCTCGACGAGCTGCCCAGCCGCTGCATCAGGTTGGCGTCGAGCATCTGGTAGAGCCCCGAACGAATCGAGTCGGCGAAGGCCAGGGTGAAGACTACATCGATCGCCCCGTCCTCCGTCAGACCTACCGCACTGCCCTCGGCCAGTCCGGCGTGGTCGTCGAGTCGCAGATCGGAGATCAGTCCGGTCGTGACGGTCTGACCCTGACGCCCCCGCACGCTCCGCATTTCCCATCTGACTACTGAAAGCCGCATGAGCGCTTCGCGCATCCGTACGTACTGAGGTCCGCTCCGCCGCATACCCGCCAGTTGAATCAACGTCAGGGGCATCACCCGGATCCGGTTGCTGTCCGGGCACCCGGCCCGGAAGAACAACGTCTGCAACCCCAGCAAGATATCCGCGTCGACACCGAAGGGGCGGCCTCTGGGCGCGTAACCCTGGACCTTGTAAACCACCTCGCCCGCCTCAAACTCTGCTTGCCAGTTCTGTTCGTCGAGGGCCGACTGCTGCACGCTGATGATTCCGGCCCGGGTCAGGTCCAGTTCGTTGATACGCAGGTCGTCGGACACGGTCTTCATCATGCCATAGTCCGCGTTTGCAGATGTATCTAAAACAAAGAAGTAAAAGATTAGCAGTAGCTACTACTAGAGGCTGTATATGCATCGGAAATTGCCCTCCCACTGCGATAGTTAAGCGTGCATACACCACATTTTTGACGCAATATGCCACTGTTTTGACTCACATTCGACCCCCGAACAACACATTTTTGACACAGCCTACACCACATTTTTGACTCGCTCGATGCCCTCAACACCACATTTTTGACACAGCAATTCCACTTTTTTGACTCTGGTACTTGGGGTCCAACACGCGCTACACCCACACTTTGGAGTCAAAACGGTGGTATTCCGGAGTCAAAAATGTGGTGATTTGGAGTCAAAAATGTGGTGATTTGGAGTCAAAACGGTGGTGATTTGGAGTCAAAACGGTGGTGTTGGCTAGCAGTGGCGCAACGAGCTGTCTTCGTGAAGTCGAGACCGAAACAGCGTGAATATCCGGTATGCACCGGGATGGCGAGTAGCGCAGCCTCGTGCTCAAGGAGCTTTTCGTACAGCCACTTTACCCTTGCCGAAGGTTGAGCGCATCACACTGGCGAGTTCTCGATACGTTGAGTTATAAACTGTTTGCTCAAATTACGTTTATACTGAATGCTGATGGACCAGTTCTCTCCACGAGCGTTTTTAAAGCAGCGGCGCCCCGCTGAGTTCTCCGATAGCATAGAGCAGGTGGTTTCTGAGCTAGACCGTAGTCTTCTCGAGTACCACTTGACTACCTTGACGAGTCGCAGCCAAGAAGCCGCCTTCGAAGAATTCGCTCGCCTGCTCTGCGGGCGCGAGATCTGCCCCAACCTCCTGCCAACCACGGGACCGACCGGTGGCGGGGACAGTAAGGCGGACGCAGAAACCTATCCGGTCAGCCAGCGGTTGAGCCTGGCGTGGTTAAACGGGTTCGAGGAGGGCGCGGCGCAGGACCGCTGGGCCTTTGCATTCAGCGCAAAGGCCCAATGGGCCCCGAAATTGGAGTCGGACATCGCTAAGATCGCGGGGACAGGACGTGGCTATGTTCGCGCTTTTTTCGTGACCAACCAGGTCGTGAAGGCCAGCAGACGAGCACAACTGGAAGACCGTCTCACCAAGGCGCACGGCATCGATGTCCGGGTACTGGACCGAACTTGGATCCTCGACCGCGTGTTTACCAATCGTCATCAGGCCCTGGCCGTGAAGATTTTGAACATCACCCACGCCCATTCCAGGGTCACCTCTGAAATCGGCCCGCAAGACCAGACCCGGCGCACGGCACTTGCCGCCTTGGAAGAGCGCCTCTCTGAAACGCTGGCCGCCAAACGGACGAGCGCTGCGATGGTGGATGACGCCCTCGAAGCCGCCCGCTTGATGCGCGAGCTCGAAGAGCCGCCTATGCATGTGGAAGCCAGCTACCTGCGCGCCGAGCGACTTGCCGCCCAGTACGGCAGTCAGCGTCAGAAGGTTGAAGTCGCCTATCAATTGGCATTCACCCGCTACTACTGGCTCGAGGACTTCGCGGGCTTCGAAGAGGCGTACGAAACAGTCGAGAAGCGCGTCAAAGGCAGCCGCAACGTTTTCGACCTAGAACGACTCCACACCCTTTGGGTCTGTTTATGGACGGCGGTGCGCCAGGGGACTCTCGACGCTGCGACTGCCCTCTTGCCACAGCGCAGCCGGGTGTTGCGTGAAGAGCTCGAACGCCTCAAGGGCGAACACGACCGCCCGAGTACCTCGCTCCAGGCCACGACGCTTTCACTCGAAACGGAACTGCTTCAGCGGCTGGCAGAGGGCCAGTCGGTAGACGACCAGTTGCGAGCGCTCTCCGAGGTGATCAGGCGTGGCCGTGGCCTTGTCGGGTTCCCCTTACAGGTCTTATTTAGAACTCTCACCGAAGTGGGTGAAAACTTCGAGGGCACTGAGTCTTACAACGAATTGTTCGAGCAGATGGTCGACACTTCGGCGGAACGAGACGGTGAGCTCGCCGCCGCCCGTCTGCTCCTCAAGCGGGGGCGGGCGCAGTGCGACCGCAGGCGCCCTGTCGAGGCCATCGCCACACTGGGACGGGCACTGACGCGGCTCTACAAGGAAGAAAGCCGTCATGAGCTGGCCGAAGCGCTGTATCTTTGCGGCAGCGCCTGTGCAGAGGTCGGCCTCCCCTGGGCGGCGAGGGGTCTGCTCCTCGCGTCGGCGAGTCGATCCGCCGACCTATTCTGGACCTATGGCGAGGTCACGTCCGGGCTTTACCTGGCCGTCACTGGGCTGAAGTGGATCGAACTGTCCCTGGGGCGCCTGCCGCAACTGCTGAACTGGCACGAGAACGCGCTCTACCTGGACCAGGTGCTGATCGACAAAGGTACGGATGAAGAAACGGTAAGGGCTGGCGACATTCATTTTGAGCACCTGCTCAGCGGACTTCTGCTGCGCACGGCTCCAGTGGACCTGTCGGTATTGGAGTCGCTACCAGACGTTCTAGACCGGCTGGGTCTGGATCTCGCGACCGACAGTCTGCTTTTCACGCTGGGACATGAACAACGTCTCGATGAACTAGCGTTATCCCTGGGGCGGACAGCTCCGGAGGTGGCGTCAACCTGGGCCAATGACCGGGGTGTCAGTCTGGCGGCAGAGCGCCCCAGCGATATCACTCCATCTAAGTGTATTTACCGGTCAAATGTGATGGGTTGTGCGCTGACCTTGATCTGTGAGACGTCGCCGCGTTGCGTGGCGGTAGCAGAAGGACTGCTGGGCACCATTGAGGCGACACTGGCAACCGCCGGGCTGCACCGCATCCTCGTCCACGCCGCCACCTTCACCATCGATATCCGGACCCAGGCCGACGTACCGTTTCCATTCCGCGCGGTCAGGTCAGAGCAGCCGGATGGGTCCGCTCTGGAAATGAGCTGCGCCGAATTCGATCCGCACCGCCTGAGTCCCCAGCAACATCAGGAGCTTCAGACGAACTTGAGCGCGGCGAGCATCGAGGTGATCGCGTCCGTCGTGGCGGCTGACGAAGAGCAACTCAGGGAAATCTTCCAGGGTGAGCGGGCAATGGAGCGGGCTGTCCATTTCGCGGGAAGTTTGAGCTCGCAGCCGAATATCCTGGGCTTCGAGCCGAAGACGCAGCTCAGAGCCTGGCTGACTCCGGATCTGACCCGGTTTGCGGCGCTCAGGGCCCGCCCATGGCTCCCAGATCCCATCCCGGAAGTGCTCAGGGAACAGCCCGCGCCTCCTAAGCCCGAATCTGTCGAGGAAGAGCTGCGCCGACGGTTCGACCCGGTAAAGATGGACCATGGGCAGATGCAGGTTCATTCCCTGATCCGGGTCGGCCTCTGGGACAAAGCAGGGTGGGAGGGCATGGGCTTCGAGGTTACGACTGGCCCGCACCCCCGTGTTCGGCTCGCGTTGCTGTTTGGCGACTCGGATGCGGGCCGGTCAATCTTTCGGGGTTGGCAGGAGATTTTGGGCCGGGTGGATGAAGACGAGCGCCTGCGCGTCACCATAGTGCGCGGCGTCGACCAGCACCAGCCGCTGGCGTACCGGGTGGTTGTCGGGGCGAATTTGCCTCCAAAGGATGATAAAAAACTGCTGATCCTGGCGTCCCGCATTCACGAGATGGAGCCGCAGTCGAGTCAGAACATTGAGCTGTTGCTGGACTACCAGGCCCACCATGAAGGCGTTTGTCTGGCGCTGGGTACGATGACGACCCGAGCTGATGGGTTGGTTGTCCCTGAGTTTGATGATGACCAATGGATTCTCATCCGGCAGGTCGTGGTGCGAGAAGCATGGGAGATTGGACCGCACGACCTCGACGCGGTGGCCATCAAGCCCGGCGATCTGCCTATCATCCCAGAGGGGGTGCCCGATCCGCCGGTGCTAGCAGTCCTGGCAAACCTGGCCAAAAGGGGAGACCGAGCGACCACGCGTCAAGAAGCGCGGCCTGCTCAGCGCTGATGATCTGCTGAGACAGACTTTGGACATCCGCTCATTCATGTTGTGTCCTCCAACAGCGGTGGGCGCAGTGGCAGCGCCGCCGTAAGGACGGTTGCCTCGTCAATTATGTGATCGTGATTCCTCACCTTGAGGATGTCAGATGGATGTCGGCAAGGTCGATGACGTGACCAGTCAGGCGTGGACAGAGTACCTGTTACCACAGGCAGCGAGCAACTCTGAGTTCATCGTCAACGCAAACTGAAATGGCTAGGACGATCTGGTGTGCTGAGGGGGAATCTGCCTCTGCGTCTTCAGGAGGGCTCGGTGAATTCGAGTCGGCGCATCTGCTCTTCCAGGCCAGTCAGGCGAGCCATGACCTCAGCGAAGGGGACCGGATCGCGGCCCAACATGCCGGACTGCTGCATCTGACGGTCGTCGGTCTCCAATAGCGTGAGCAGCCGTCCATCCGGGACCAGTTACGTCTTGCCTTCGAGCACTTCCGCATAGTTGACCCCGTCCTCTTTGAAGAACGCCTCCTTGGTAGCGATCACGTCCCGGATCAGTTCGGTGTCGGTCAGCGCGCGGGCGGCGACGCCCTGGCGGTCCAGCGCACAGAGATCGCGCAGGTGACGGGCGAAGCGGTGGGTCTTGCGGGCCAGGACGTCCTCGGCGAGGGTGGGGGCCCGGCGGCAGAGTACATGCAGCGCGGTCGCCTTTTCCAGAAAGGTGCGCTCGGCGTCCAGTACTTCCGGCGTCGCCGTCGGCAGGTCGACCTGAGCGGCGACCAGCTCGACCTCGCTCAGGAAGGAGATGACGCTCTGGCGGTGCGCCGGGGTGATGACGTTGCGGGCGCCGAACTCGAACTTCACCGCCTTGGTCAGGTACCCCAGTGCGGCGGTGACCGTCGGGTAGTCCACCCAGACGCTGGGCGTCGCCTCGTCGCTGGAGTCGAGCCGGAAGCTCAGCGGTGCGCCGCTCTGCTGAGCATGCTGTTCGAGCGCCGGTAGGATAGCAGTTTCGATGAACCCGAGGCACAGGGCGCGGTACTCGTCCCGGTAGGCGTCGCGCCTGTTGCGGCTGAGTCCCCGTGTGTCGGGTGGACGTTGACCGTCGTGGGCGGCGAGTTCCAGGGTGATGTCCAGATTTTCGCTGAAGCGGTCGATGTAGCCGTAGGCTTTCGACAGGCTGGTGCCGCCCTTGAACACCATCCGGGCCCGGTCTGGCACGGGTGCGTCCCCTGGACCCAGCGCGCAGCCGGTGAACAGCGCGTCCAACGCCCAGACCACCCATACGTCCTTCTCGAGGAGCGCCGCGCCACGCCCGGTCTGCTCCTGACCCCGGGCCAGGGCGGCGCGCTGCTCTCTCTCGTCCAGATCGTGCCAGCGCCGCTTAGGGGCACTCATCCGGGCAACAGGCGTTTCATCCAGCGGGGCAAGGGTAGGGTTCGCGCCGCCGTCCAAGCCACTTCACCTAGCCGCGCGACTAGGGCGAGGCCCGCCCCTCGTTGTTGCCGCCCCAGGTAGCTCAGCCCGGCTACCAGCGCCTCGGCGGGTGTGCCCAGCGCCGCCAGCACCGCTTTCGGGGCCGGAGCGAGCGTCACCGGACCGGCAGCGAGTTCGAGCTGCCGGGGCCGGTGGATGGAGGCGAGGTAGAGCGCCCGGCCCGGCACCTGGGTGGAGAGCCCCAGCTCGTTGAGCACGACCGCTCCGTGGACGCCCAGGCGCAGGTGGTGGAGGTGGGCGTAGGCCGCGACGACCCGACTGACTGCTGGCGGGGCCTCCCCGAAGATGGTCTGCTGGGGGACAACGTACAGTCCGCGCAGCACCCGGGAGAGCGCCCCCGCCTGCACCAGCCGCGAGAGGGCCTGATAGACCGCAGCGGACCGCCGTTGCAACGACCGGGGCAGGTCGGCGATCCCGAAGGGTGTGCCGGTCGGCTGGGCCAGTGCGAAGCGTTGGACCTGGCTGTGGATGCTGGTGGAGGAGGCTGTGCCCGACATGTGTTTCATTTTAGGGAACCGATCTGACATCATGGTGAGAAAAAACTGCCTGAGACGGCGAACCGACGACACAATTACCTTCCCTAACCTGCTAGAATATATATAAGCTGGTGATGCAGAACCATATGTTTTGGTTTCAAATATCGTGACGGGAAAGGACTGACAGCGCGAGCCGTCCAGCCACCGATGCCGACGCAGTAACTACAGGACAAAGCGTGGTGTGCGACCAGTGGTCGGAGGGCCTACGCCGCCAACCTGAGGTGAGGCCTTCGTTCAGCCTGGTCGTTTGCCTTAGCTCGGTGGTGGTTTGAGTGGGGAGAGAAGGATAGGGCGGGAGGGGGAAGAAGTAATTGTGACATCTTCTCTTCGATATATTCCACCACGATTATCTCTGGCTGTCTAGGTATTTTAAGATGTTTATCTCTTTTTTTGCACCTCTAACTAGTTGGGCAAGCGCTACCGCCTGAGCTTTAATCAGTTCTTAATCCAAAAACTCTACCGACTCTATGCTCGTCCCGCCGCGTACAGTGCGGGGCGATGCTGACCACCGTGCCCGGCTATCCCAGGTTGACCATCACCGGGGAAACGGACGGCCAGGTTACCTGCACCCTCGACGCCGAACACGGCTTCTGCGGCTGCGGACGGCAGCTTCGGCGGGACGGTCGTGTCTCCATCAAGTTATCCGACGTTCCGTGGGGCCGTCGACCCACCCGGCTCGCCATCACGGCGCAACGCTGGTCGTGCGCCGCCGGGTGCTCCCAGCATGATCTCTGGGCAGGGCTACGGGCGGCGGCTGTAGCCGGTAAACGGCCCCGGATGACGGTTCGCCTGGTCGAGCTGCTCACCGACCGGTATCTTCGCGGCGCACCGGCAACTACCCTGGCGGTGTGGTGCGGCGTCAAACTCCATGGCCTGCGCCTGCTGCTCGGCGCCATCGTCGAGGATCTGCTCTACCGTCCACGGTCCACTCAGCATTGGGCCACGCTTACCCACCTCGGTATCGATGAGATTTTCTGGCGAGGCCGGGTTCTGTGCGTCATCGTTGATCTGGTGACCGGACAGTTGCTCGAGTTGCTCCCTGACCGGGAACCGGAGACGTTGCGAGCATTCCTCACCGACATGAACACGTACCGCACCACGCCGCCGATTGTCGTCACCGATATGTGGGGACCATTTCGCGACGTTCTCCGCACGGTATACGGGCCGGGGTTGCGGCACGTCTGCGACCGGTTCCACATCCAGGCCAAGATCAGCGAGGATCTGCGCGACGCGGCCCGACTGATCCTGCTACCCGGCGCCCACCGACCCAGGCAGGTGCAGCAGGTGGTCGCTCACGCGCTGAAAGCGCACGGTGAGGGTGGGGTGAATCTAACGGTGGACGGCGCGAGCGAGGAGCACCTCCAGGCCCTGACGGCTCTCGTTTCGCTGGCGGCGCAAGCTGCTGAGATCTGGCGGAGCGAGGGCGTCGCCCAGGCCGAGCAGCGCATCCTCGACTGGAGTTGGCAGCGGGCACAGGTCCAGTGGCAGTTTCAAAACGCCAACCTCGGAAGCGGGCGACCCTTCGGACGCCTGGACTACCTACTGCACCACTGGCGCACCGAGATGCTCCATTACTTCGATCCGGCGCTGGCCCTGCCTGGCCGCCGCCGACCGTCCTCGGGACGACTGGAGGCGGCCAACGGCAAGATCAGGAAGCTGCTGCTGACCAGCGGGCACGCCCGCCGCAACACCTTCGCCGAGGAAGACGAAGACCAGCAGGGCCACTTCAACCGTCTGTGGGTTCGGGTCATGCACCGCATGAACGCACAGCCCACCTCGCGCCTGCACCTGAGCGCCCAGGTCCGACCCGCCGTTCCCGCCTGCCGCTGCGGTGCAGCGGCCACCGAGCTGGCGATGGTCTGGCGCTTTCAGGGCACGGTGTGGGCCTGCCCGGTCGGTGACTCCCCCGTGAAGATCGCCGTGCAGCAGGCCGAGACCACTTGCCGGACCTGCGGCTCCCACAGCAGGGCGACGGTCGACACCGAGCAGGGGATGACCCGGCAGCTCTACACCGACGTGCTAGCCTGGCGCCGGGAAGGACTTGGGTTGCGCACCCTGCACCGGATGACCGGTGTCCCCGTGAGCCGCCTGCGCACAGCGACTGCCGCCGTAGTGGGCGACGCCGCGTCCTATCTGCTCGGCCTGTATCCGCCGCCGCTGATCGGCCTTCAGCGCTGGCGCTGGCGCGGACAGCACCGCTGGGTGATCACCGACCCGGCAGCCGGAACACTGGTCGACATCCTCGAAGGAGCTCCCCAGGACCGATTCGACGAGGCCGTCCGGCAACTGCGCGAGTGGTTGACCGTGGCCCACCGGCGAGGCCTGCAACAGGTGATGGTGGGGGACCTAATGTGGGCTGATCACATCCCCGGCCACCTGAGCGTCCTGGCCGACCGTTTCACGGTCATGAACGCCGCCCACCGGGTCTTGCGGGACGTGCTCTGGCAGGTCACGGCGTCGCTTCCGGTCGCCGCCAGGCGCGCGCCCGAACTCCACCGACACCGGTTCGTCGTCCTGGCCCATCCGGCGAACTACCGCAGACGGGACGACAAGCGTATGCAGGAACCCCTGCTCGCGAAACGCACGGCCCTGCTCGGGCGATTTCCTGCACTGACCGTGGCGACCGACCACATTGAGGCCCTGCGCGAGATTTTCAAACTGCCAGCAAAACGGGCAAAGGAGATTCGGCCAGCCATGACTGACTGGCTTTCCAAGACATGGCACATCGTCAGTGATACTGATACCCAGCGCGTCGGCGTCCGCACCCTTGAGGCGACCCTTACAAACGTGCGACGGATACTGGACGATCACCAAGACGCGGTTATCGCTGGCCTGCGTCTTCAAGCGGAGCAGGGCATCAGCCTAGCGGCTTCCCGCCGCCTCATCCGCTCGCTCAACGAGCATCCCGCTGCCGCACAGCCCGATTTCGAGTTTCTGCGCTCCTCCGCGCGGCACGTCCTCAGAAGGAGGCCATGACGCCGCTCCCCCTAACCTTGAGCGCCGTGCAGGAACAGATTCGGACCGCCCCGACTGTCCGGCGCACCCACGTCCAGGCCGTCGCGGGAGCGGGCAAGACCAAGGTGTTGATCGACCGCGCCCACTACCTGATCGGGCAGGGCGTCAAAGCCCGGCGCATCTGGTTTGTGGTCTTCAGCAAGGCGGCGCAGAGAGAGCTCGCTGAGCGTCTGGGCAGAGCGAAACTGAACTGTCAGGTGACCACCCTGCATGCCTTTTGCCTAGATCAACTCGGGGGTCACCAGCTCGTCACCGTCCTGAACGATCAGGAACCGCTTTGGCGGGACATTCTCGCAGAACTTCACCTCCGCTACGGCCAGTACCGTAACAAGTTGCCGCAGATTCTGGAGCAGACCTGGCAGCAGCCCCTCGAAGCGCTCAGCGCGGACCACCAGCAATTGAGAACGGCAGCCGAGCAGCTCATCCAGCAGCTTGACCACGAGCAGGAACCAAAGCGGCATCTGAGGTTTACTCAGCTGCTCCAAGAAACACAGACGTACTGGGAACGCCAACCGCAGGCGCTCGAATTGCTCCGGAGCCAGTTTGACCACCTGATCGTGGACGAGGTTCAGGACATCTCGCCTCTTCAGGCGGAGCTGATCGAGCAACTGGCTGGCGATCATGCCTTGCTGACCGTTGGGGACGTCAATCAGGCGATCTTCGGGTTTCAGGGCGCCACGCCGGACATCATCCGGGGATTTATGGACCGAGCCGACAATCGCCACGACATGGAGATCAGCTACCGGTGTCCGGCGCAGCACACCCTGGTCGCCGAAGCGCTGACGGGGCAGGTCATGGTTCCCGGTCAGGGGTTTCAGGGCGCTCTCCGGGTGCACCGTGGATCGCACCTGCACCTGATCACCGTTCTCCAGCGCGTGGTTCAGGAGCTGGTGGACCGGCGAGATACCTTGGACGAACCGGTCGCGGTCCTGGCCGCGACCAACAGTGAGGTGGAAGACATCACGGCCTTCCTGCGGGAGACGCTGCTGGTGGTGCACTCGTCCGCCGAGCAGCGCCGCGAGCCTGATCCCTACTGCCGTGAGGTGCTCTGGCCGGTGGTCAAGTTTCTGGCTGGACAACACCAGCCGCAGGGTCCGAACCCACTGCTGCTCCTCAGAGATCTGACGGCGAACCTGAGCGTTCAAGACCGCGACCTGCTGCACTCGGCCTGGCACACCCGCCGCCGTGTGGAGGCGTTGCCCAAGGTGCTCCGTCTCAGAAGCCCTCTCCTCAACTTCTGGCAGGCCCTCGAAGGCTGGCAAGGATCTCTGAACGACCTCCCCGGCTTCCTGAGCAACCGCTTTCCTCGTCGTCGAGATCAGGCGCTCGCGCGGCACCACTGTTTCAACGCACAGTCCACCGAAGATCTCCTGCGCCGCCTGGAGCCGCAGGCACCCGCAGCGGCGCAGGAGGTGCTCGTCAGCACCATCCACGCGGCCAAAGGTCGGCAATGGTCAAGGGTCGTGCTGTGGGACGCGGGCAACCGGCCCAGCCCTCTCTTTCGCACCGACGAAGAACGACAGGAGGAGGTCCGCCTACGCTATGTGGCCATCACCCGCTCGACCCGCGATCTGATCGCCCTTCTCCACCCTGAGTGCTGTGAAGCGTACCAGGTCGCTTTTGACCATAAGGTGATCTCCCGAATCCGTCGGCTGGAATCGGCGTTCACCGATGAAGGCGTAGAGCGTGACCGTGACGTAGAGCTCGCTCGGGATCTGAGAGCCTCACCATCGATCGGACGCTACATCCGCGACATTTCAGCCAGACACATCGCAGCCGACCGACGGCGATACCTGGCAGACCTACTTGGAATCGATGACGTGCAGAGCAACGAAACCGCTGTCTCGGCACGAAGATCGGACGGTCTGGTCCGGCGGATACCGCTGACTGGTCTAAAGCGGCCACAGTAAGATTTGAACAGCATTCAGGCCGGGGAGTTGCTCCCGGCATCAGCGAGTGAACAGTCATGCTGGCGCAGAACTTCAGCGTGAGTGAAGAAGATCCGCAGTCGGAGGTCGAGGTTCAAGTTGGGCGAGTCCAGTCTCGCTCGGGCAGGGCTCGAACAGCATTCAACGAGATCGCCGGTGATCCACTGCTCTACCGCCAGGAGCAGCGCTCACCCAGCAGGTCAAGTGCCACGCCCGGCTCGCCGATACGCTGTGGTGTTGAGGTCAACGCCTCGTCGCGATGTCAGGGAACCTATTCAGCTTCCACTGCCCCCATCCCCCCCACCTGCCCCGTGTGGTGGTCATAGGTGTAGCCGCGGGCCGTGACACGGGCGTCATTCCAGCCCACCACCATCAGCAGGTGGAGTTGATCGATCAGCCGGGTTTGCCGGGCCCGCTCCACCCAGAGCAGATCAGTGGCCAGTTCGGGAAGCTCGCGGTCTGGATACACCATCCAGTTGCCAACCCAGTCGCAGGCGGTGCCGTGAATCCTGCTCAGGCAATCGGCCCAGCCCAGCACATACGATTCGTCCGCTACAAGCGGGTCGTCCGGCGCGGTCTTGGGGAGGTACCCGTTGCGAGCTGCGTACTGCACGGTGATCACCCCGCCTTTGCGGTGTCCGAAGAGCGGCCCACCCACGAGCTGGCCGGGCGCCTCAAGGATCATTTGAAAGGTGTTCCCGACGTCTACAGTGTTCCCAAAATCGAGCACCGCCTGGAAATCCTCGCCCGCCGTATAGGCGGTGCCGACCAGGCCGAGAAAGCGCCGCTGGGCGCGATTGACGTTAAATCGCATGGTGGGACTCCACACGGAAACTCTGTCCTGCACGTGTGTTCCGTCGCATCTGGTCCACCTCAAGGTTGGAGTATGGAGGGGCATCCAACCCCCCGGCTGGAGCCCCTCCTGAATCATAGTATTACCACTTCTATAATCTTTCAAGTGGTAATGGCGAGATGCCTCTTCATGTGTTCAGGCAAAATACGGGTCTATGCCGAATGTACGCTGGCGTTTAGCCGACTATCTCGAGCGCCACAGATTGACGGCTTACGCGCTGGGCAAAGACATTGGTGTCACCAGAATGAATACGGTTTACCGCATAGCCCGCCGGGGCAGTGAGCCGGTCCGTGTTGATCTGGAAACCTTAGGGCTGGTCATCAGCAGCTTACGCAAGCTCACTGGTGAGGACGTGCAGCTCACCGATATCCTGGAGTACGACCCGTCCGGCACCCCTGAGCCCCAGGCGGTACCTCCCCCGCCGCCCGAGCCCCTGTCCGATCCGCTGGACCCCGTGCTCGACCAACTGCGTGCACTCAAGTTGAGCGACGCGCAGCTCACCGCCCTGCTGGAGCGACTTCGCGCCAAATAATTATGTCAGCGGCCCTGCGGCCCGACCTCAACCCAAGGAACGGGATTCGGTTTGTGTCAGCGTTCGTCCGCTCAACCCAGGTCAAGCCATCAGGATTTCGTAGGCGGCGTTGATGCGTTTCATCTTCTGCTCAGCGATGACGCGGAACTCCTCGCCCAGACTGGTCAGCCGGTCCGGGTGGTACTGCTTGGCCAGGCGTCGGTACGCCGCTTTGATCTCCTCCCGGCTGGCCCCTTCGCTGAGTCCCAGCACCTCATACGGGGACAGAGCCGGCTCCTCGGCGGTCTGCTCCGTAGCGCCTTGCTCTCTGGCGTCATAATCCTCGATGTAGAGCAGCGTCGCCATCAACGCTGCCGCGTCGCCGCGTTGACACCAGACGTCGCCGACCACGTCCAGGGTCTCGTCGGTGGTCCGGGGTTGCCAGATGATCGCCTCGCCCTGAAGTTGCTGAGAAGCCCGGACGACCTGATCGTGGATCTCCTGCCAGGAGACGGCCCGACCGCCCAGGGGCGCGTCCAGATACATCACGTCGGTCCGCGACTTGATGTCGATTACGTAGCGCGCCCCCGACGGCGCCGTCACTTCGAGATCGGCGTCGCCCCCCTGGGCCAGCAGCACGTTCTGGCGCAGCGTCCAGCTTTCACTCAGTACGTCCCGCAGATCCTGGGTGGCCTGGGTCTCGGTCTGCCGCCCGATGTCGGCAGCCTGGACGGTCGGTGACGTGAGCCGTGAGCGCATCTCCGACCAGTCCTGAAGCTGTGCAGCCAGGCCCGCTGCCGGGGCGATCACGGTGCTGACGCTGCCGTCCAGGCTGGGGGGGTACTCCCCCTTCGCAGCACTGGGCTGCACCACCCACAGGACATGCTGGCCGCCTTGCACCACGCCCTGGTCCCGCTCCACCAGGTCATGCACCGCCTGGGCGTTCACGCCTCGCCAGACCACATGTTCCTGGCCGTACTTCAGTTCCGTGTGCCCACGCGTCAGGCCGAGAAAAAACGTCTCGCCCGCCGGACTGACCAGCACCCGGGCGACCGGGGCGGCCTGGGCGTCTTTGGGCAGGTACGCCTGCCAGCCGGGAAGCTGGGTGTGCACTAGCGGCCATTGCCGGTTCGTCCAGCTCAACGCCCGGTTGGTCAGCAGAAAGCGCAGCGCTGTCAGCGCCGTTAGCGGCCAGACCAGCAGCAGGATGACACCAGCGGACGGCCACAGCCAGAGGATCAACCACGGCCCCAGGAACAGCGCGGCGCCGAGCAGCCATTCCGGCCTGGACCTCCTCCAGAGGGCGAGGGTCAACAGGATGAGCATCAGTCCTGTGGGCGCCCACTGGCCCCAGTGCGCGAAGATGCTTAGCAGCAGCGTCAGGGTCCACAGCCCGTTGACCACCAGGACCGTCCGGGCCGAGCGCCATTCCGGCGCAAACCACACCGCGTCGCGGGGGCTGCCCAGCCGGCCCAAGGCGCTGAACACGCCCGCCGTGAGGTCGCTGACGTTCATCAAAACGTGAACGGTGGGTTGGCTGGGCCACCCGGCTGTGCGGACGTCCAGAAGACCAGGCTCGGCTGCGCCAGGTTGACGGTGACGTTCTGCCAGTTCTCGCCGTTGTCTCGACTCAGATGCAGGGTAAACGGCTGCTGGGCATTCAGGGCCAGCGGCCCCAGCCGCTGATCACCTAACGCCAGCGGCTGCGCTTTGGCGCGGCCCTGAGTCAGGGAGACGGCCACATCGGCGCTGTTGGCGACGACCTTGAGCGTCTGCCCGACCCGCTGAAAGGCGGTGCTCGCGTAGGGGCCAACGGCCACGGCGAAGTTCAGGCGGTTAACGGTGATGGCAAATCCCTTGGCGTCGTGGCCGTACTGGGTGGCGTCGCCCAGGTCGCTGAGGTCGTCGATCTTCGGTACCAGCCAGGTCAGGAGTTGTGGATGTGAGACGGAGAGCTGGCCGTTCACACAACTGGCCTTGAAGGCCGCGAAGCTCAGCGAGGTTTTGGTCAGGGTGGCTTGTTGTCTGGCGGTGAAGTCATCCAGATCGCTGCCGTTTACCCGCATGGCCGTGTTACTGCACGCCAGCTTGACAAACGCCGTGCGGGCGGGGCGAGGAAAAGCGGCGGGCAACGACACCTCGAACGAGACCGCGTAGATGGGATCGTCCCTGGAGATGCTGTCTTGACTGAACTGAACCGAGCTGAGCGTTACCGGCTGGGCCTGCGCCAGCGAGGTCAATCCCGCCATGCTGGCGAGGCAGAGCAGCATCTGCGGCGGAAACAGTGTCTTTCTCACACTGTCTATTCTAGCAACAAAAGAGACTCAAACGCTGTAGCTTCAAAGAGCGTAGATTCAAACACTGTAGACCCATCGGCGGCGGGGCTGCTGTGCTGAGTGGATGAATGTGCAGCGAAGCGAGGCCCGGCTCCGGGTGGCCGGCAATATGCGCCGGTTGCGGCGGCTCCACGGTTGGTCGCAGGAGGAACTGGCCGCCCAGTGCGGCCTGCACCGCACCTTCGTCAGTTCGACGGAACGGGGCGAGCGCAACATCTCGGTGGACAACATCGACCGCATGGCGCGGGCGCTTGAGGTGGACGTGCTGGAGTTGCTCAGGCCGTTGATGGAGGTCAACGCGGATTGAGCTGGGCCGCCGCGCCGGTCATGTCACCTCAGCCAAAGTTACCGCTCCTGCGCAGCAGCAGTCCCTTTCCTGGCACGGCTCGCCCTGGGCTTCTTGGTGCCCTTCGCTGTGGTGCTGCGCGTGCCCCCTTTCTTTGTTCCAGCGTCCTTCCCGGTGGTCTTCGCCCTGGCCTCACCCCTGAGCAGCTCGCCCAGCACCGCTTCGCTGAGGTCTTCGGGCAGCAGCCCGTCCGGTAAGGCAGCGCCCTGACCGGCCTGCACTACCCCGGCCACCCCACCCCGCACTTCCAGCACGGCGTCCAGGTGCGGGAAGGCAAGGCGCGGGGCCTGCCGGGCCGCCTGACCGATGGCTGGGGCGAGCGTGCCTTTCCAGATGCGGTCCAGGTAGGCCACCCGCGTGAGCTCTCCGCTGGCGATCAGATCGAGGTCCCCTTCCATCTGCGCGGTGAACGCGGCGTCCACCAGTTGCGGCAGGTGCTGCTCCAGATACCGGGCGATCAGCAGGCCCAGCGGCGTGACGTGGAGCTGGCGGCTGCGGAGCGCGACATACTGACGCTTTTGCAGTGTCGCCAGCGTCGCGCCGAAGGTGCTGGGCCGCCCGATGCCCGCCTTCTCCATCACCTGCACGAACTTGCCCTCGGTGTAGCGCGGCGGTGGGCTGCTCTTTTTGTCTTCGGCTTTGGCACTCTTCAGGGCGAAACGTTCGCCGACGTTGACCTTGGGCATCTTCTGCTCGTCCGGTGTTGGCTCCTGATCGTCGTACAGCGCGGTGAAGCCCCTGTCGGTGAGCACGGTGCCGGAGGCGCTGAGGGTGACCTGTCCGGCCTGGAGGGTTAGCGTCGTCTTCTCCCCCACTGCGTCTTTCATCTGGCTGGCCAGGGTACGCTCGTAGATCAGGGTGTAGAGGGAGAGTTCGTCGCTACTGAGGGTCGTTTGGTCGGGTGCCAGGAAGGCCCCAGCGGGCCGGATGGCCTCGTGAGCTTCCTGGGCGTTGGCATTCCGGGTCGCGTATTGCCGTGGAGCGGTGGGCAGGGCGTCCGGACCGAAGCGGGTCGCCACCGCCTCACGGGCCAGGTGCAGAGCCTCGTCACTCAGGTGGGGACTATCGGTGCGGATGTAGGTGATCAACCCTGCTTCGTACAGCCGCTGGGCCAACTTGGTGACCTGCTCGGCACCGAGTTTGAGTTTGGCGTTGGCAGCCTGTTGCAGTCCGGACGTGGTCAGTGGGGGTGGGGGTCTGCGGACGACCGGGCTGAGCGTGACGTGACTCACCACGGCCTGCTGCCGGTGGAGGTACTCCACGAGCTGAGCGGCCTTGACCGGATCGAGCTGCGCGACATTCAGACCCGGCCTGAGCACACCTTCGGGGGTGAAGCTCGCGGCGGTCGCCAGTGGGACGCCGCGCAGGGCGGTGACCTGTGCCCTGAACATCGGTTTGCTCTGCACTGTCACGCCCACTCGCCAGAACCCGGAGGGCACGAAGGCCAGCCGGGCGTGCTCGCGCCCGGCCAGCAGCATCAGCGCCGCCGACTGGACCCGCCCAGCGGACTGCGGTCCGCCCACCGCCGCCCACAGCAGCGGACTGACCCCGTATCCGGCCAAGCGGTCGAGCACCCGCCGGGTTTCCTGAGCGGCTACCAGGTTGAAGTCGATGGCGCGGGGTGAGGCGACGGCCTGCCGGATGGCCCGTTCGCTGATCTCCTGGTACGTCACCCGCAGGGCACCCTTACCCAGATTCAGCAGCACGCTCAGGTGCCAGGCGATGCTCTCCCCTTCCCGGTCCGGGTCGGCAGCCAGGTAGACCGCCTCGGCAGTCTTGGCGGCGGCTTTGAGCTCACGGATGGTCTGGGCCTTATCGGAACGGGTGACGTAAATGGGGGCGTAGTCGTGCTCCACGTCCACGCCGAGCTGAGCGAAGGAGGCGTTTTCGAACCTCGCGGGCAGCGTGTCGCCCTTGACCGGCAGGTCGCGCACGTGTCCCTGCGTATTCCAGCCAATGCGCCACCCGATTCCGGTCTAATGCGCCACCCAAATATGGTGGGATGCGCCACCCCTCAACCCGGTCACGAGCTGAGGTCATTCTAGGAGTTCGGGCTTGACCGCAGTCACTTTTCGGTCCTTCTTTCTCAAGCTCTCTCCTTTGAGTTCGATTCGGTAGGCATGGTGTACGACGCGATCAAGGATCGCGTCTGCCAGGGTGGGATCACCGAGATTCTCGTGCCAGACGGTGGTTGGGAACTGACTGGTGATGATGGTCGAGCCGCGTTCATACCGGTCATCCAGGATTTCGAGCAGAATGCGGCGACCTTCGGCAGTGGGGGTGTCGAGCCCCCAATCATCCAGGATCAGCACCTGAACTTTGGCCAGTTGTGCCAGGAGCTTCAAATACCTTCCGTCTCCCTTGGCCAGGATCAGTTGCTGTAACAGTCGGCCCGTTTGTGCGTACTGTGCGCTGTACCCCTTGCGGCAGGCCTGGTGGGCCAGCGCGCAGCCGATGAAGGTCTTGCCGACTCCCGTAGGACCGGTAATGATCACTCCGCGCTTCTCCTTGATCCACAGACCCTCTGCGAGGGTCCGCAGCAGTTTGCTGTCCAGGCCACGCGGGTGTTTGGTGTCGACATCCTCCAGCGTGGCCTGCACCTTGAGGCGGGCAGCGAGCAAGCGGCGCTGGGTGGTGCGTCCGTCGCGGTGGGCAAGTTCCCGGTCCACGAGGAGCGTCAAACGCTCCTCGAAACTGAGTTCACGCGCCTGGGGTTGTTCCTGCTGCTCCTGAACAGCTTGGGCCATGCCGTCGAGTTTGAGGGCACGAAGTTGGTGGGTAATCGGGTGTGGCAGCATAGAAACCTCAGTTCAGGGTTGGGTCGAAGTCGTGTTCAGCAAAAGATGGACCCTGCTCAGCAGTGTCCAGAACGCTGTCCTGGCCGTAATAGGCGGGGCCACGCACGTTGACGTGGTCCGCCACCCGTGGCGCTGGATCTTCCGACGTCAGGGGAAGCTCGTCCAGGTGGTGCTTCAGGATGGATTCCACGCTGCGGTAACTGAACGCCCGCAGGAACACCGCCCGACTGCAAGCGGCTTCCAGCCGCTCTTTTCCGTACGCCTGCGCCAGTTTGAACAGACCCTGACAGGACCGAAGGCCCTGTTCAGGATGACGCCCGGCGGCCAGCAGTGCGTCGACCAGCTGCACCGTTCCAGGTCCAACTTCACGGGCGCGATCCTGAAGGCGCTGCGGATTCCAATCGCTGTGGCGCTGGTGGTGAGGCGGCATGTGTTCTTTGATGGTGGTCTGCCGGACCTGGGTGCTGGACGTGTCCAGCACCCGGCGATGCACCGCGATCCGGACGCTGTTCAGGAATACCTCGACCAGGTGAGGAGTGAGTCGCAAATCGACCGATGTTTTTGCGTGCCGATACGGCACGCTGTAGTGGTGGCCCGCGAGTTCGACGTGGTAATCCAGACCGACGGTGGTGCGCTTCCAGCTGGCGATCTCGAAAGGCTGGGCCGGGAGGGGACGCAGGGCTGGCTGGTCCAGTGCGGTGAACAGCTCGAAGCGGCTGCCGGGCCGCTTCTGAAAAGGTCTGAGGTTGAGTTCCCGAAGCGGTCCCCAGAGCGCTTCGTTGGCGTCCGCCATGCTGAAGTAGACCTGGTCTCGCAGCGGGGCCAGCAGTCGTCGCTCGACGATCTGCACATGGACTTCCACCAGGGCCTTGTCTTTGGGTTTGCGCACCCTGGCCGGAATAATGGCGACCCCGTAATACTCGGCAAACTCGGCGTACGCGCGGTTGAGTTCAGGTTCATAGCGGCTGGCGTGGGTCACGCCCGTCTTGAGGTTGTCTGGGACGATGATCTCCGGCACGCCGCCGAAAAAAGCGAGCGCCCGGACGTGCGAGGACAACCAGTCTTCACTGTTCTGGCTGCGGGTGACCTCAACGTAGGTGTAATCGCTGGCCCCCAACGTAGCGACGAACACCTGGCCGGGGTGCACCACCCCGGTCCTGGGGTCGGTGATGCCCAGAGTCAGCCCGGCGTAATCGACGAACAGCTTTTCGCCCGCCCGGTGTATTTGGCGCATCGACAACCCGGACTGAGCCTTCCACTTCCGGTACTGTTCGGCAAAGGTCGAGTACTGGACGCTGTCCGGGTGCTGACGACGGTGTTCTTCCCACAACAGTCGCCGCATCACCCCTTTTCGGTGCAGTTCGCGGTCGATCTGCGCCCAGTCGGGAAGCGTAGGTGTTCCTGACGTTGTTCGGTCCACGGGACCGAACAACGCCGCTTCGAGCTGAATGTCATCGAGGTCTGGAGGGAGGGGCCAGGTCAGTTCAGCGTCTTGGGCGCGTTGAAGATATTTTCGTATGGTGCTTCGGGCCACCCTGACGCTGTGACTCACCTGCTGATCGCTGTACTTGAGATCAAGCTTGAGTCGGAGGACTTCCCGGATGTTTCGCATGGCAACACGCTTCTTGGTCATCCTTCAGGATGACGGTGGAGTCTCGTGTGCCGGGGGGAGCTGCTTTGCGGCAGATCAGGGTGGCGCATACGGCCAGAATCGGCTGGCGCTTTAAATCGGAATCATCTGCTGCATACGACCGGAATACGCACGCATCGACATCATCAGGGGAATACACCTCCCAGCCTACCCGCCCGACTTTGCGGTTGCCCTGTTCCCAGATACCTGATCACCCCCCTTTCTGGCTATTCCACGCTATTTCGCGATACTACCCAGTAGAGCAGACAGCCCAGGGATGCGAAGAGTTGCTCACCGCCCTGCTCTTACTCTGGGTCAAGGCCGCCTCAAACCTTCCTACTGCTGCTGTAGTGGACGACCGATCTTTACTCGTCTCACATTGCGTGGCGGCGCTGATCCTGAACCGGGACGGTGCCGTACGCCGAAGCAGCCAGGGCCACGAACCACCTTTGTAGTCGGCTGGAAGCTTGTTTTTCGCCAATTTCCATAAAATTCTCCAGGCTGTTTTCCATAATCGGTCTCTCACCACTTGAGATGGCGCCAATTGCATCTGACTAAGTAACTGGATATACTTCGCCTTATTGGATACATAAGTGATGCATCCAGTTCTGGAGGTCAGATGCCGCAGCAAGATCGACGCTATGAACAGGGACTCGATATCTATGCCAGCCAGTTTCAGATTCCCAGGGAGGAGGTCGAATTGTGGTTCGCCGAACGGGTCGGCGAACGCTTTGGGAACGAAGCCATCCACTCAGCCGCAGGTGTCTGGGTGGATGACGAGCTCAGCCTGCGCGAACGCAGCCTGGTCGTCATCGCGGCCCTGATCACGCAGGGCGGCGCCGAAGCGCAACTCCGTTCACATACCCGTTGGGCCATCCAGCACGGCAGTACCCGGGCGCAGCTTGAGGCGCTCGCCACGCTGCTGAGCGTCTATGCCGGCGGCCCGCGCGCATCGAACGGTCTGATGGTCGTCCGCCAAGAACTGACCAGTCTCGAAACCCAGCAATGAACCGCTGATCCGCCGGCCGTAAATTGAAAGACCATACCTTGGAAGCCGATCTACCGAAGGAGCCTAAGATGAACGACGAAGCTGCCGCCACGCCAGGTCTGAACCTGACCGCTCCCCCACCCATTGTGCACGGCCGTCCGGTTGAGATCGCCGATGGAGTGTACGTGATTCCTGATGGGCGAGTACCGCTCGTTCCCAACATTGGCGTAATTCTTGGTGACCGGGCCGCACTCGTCGTCGATGCCGGCCTCGGGCCACGCAGTGGTGCGGTTGCCCATCAGATCGCCCGGGAGCTGGCCGGTGACCGCCCGTTGTACCTGACGCTCACCCACTTCCACCCGGAGCACGGCTTCGGTGCCCAGGCGTTCTACGACGCAACGATCATCTACAACCGCACGCAACATGACGAGTTTCGGCAGAAGGCACAAGGTTACCTCCAGCAGTTTCAGGGGCTGAGCAGCGCGGTGGCAAAGGAACTCGAAGGCGTCGAGCTGACCGACCCCCACATCACCTACGATGGCGGGGCCGACCTTGACCTGGGCGGCAAAATAGTGGAATTACGAACCTGGGGCCGGGCTCACTCGCGCGGCGATCAGACGATCTTCCTGCCCGAAGAACGCCTGCTGTTCACTGGAGATCTGGTCGAGAACCGCTTCTACCCGATTTTTCCTTACTTTCCGCCGTACGACGTGGATGTCGATAGCCAGAATTGGATCACCGTAGTCGAGGCGCTTCAGGGTCTGGCGCCGCTCGTGGTCGTTCCCGGTCACGGCGAACTCGGCGACGCTGGTCTGCTGGCTACTACGCACGAATACCTGACTCGGCTGCGTTCCAGCGTGATTCAGTTGGCGGCCGAGGGGCGCAGCGAAGGAGAAATCATCTCCCTGCTGGCAGCCCAACTTCATGCCCACTACCCGGACTGGGACGCCACCGAGCCGTGGAGAATCGCCACAGGCGTGCAGACCTTCCTGGCATTAGACCTCCTGCAAAAGTAAGGCAGTAGGCTGGAAAGGATGACGGCGCTGAAGTATGAACAGGCCCTGGGGCTGAACGGGAAGGATTTTCGCCGACGAACCGGGGTTGATCCGGAGACGTTCGCAGAAATGGAAGCGGTACTGCACAACCGGGAGGCCAGCAAACGCAGGTCGGGACGCCCACCGGCGTTGCCGGTGGGGGCGCAACTGCTGTTGACGCTGGAATTCTGGCGGGAATACCGGACGTTCTTTCACCTGGGTCAGGCGTGGGGGATGCATGAGACTACGGTTCTGCGAACCGTGGTCCGGGTCGAAAACGCGCTGTTGCAGAGCGGGCGGTTCTCTCTGCCAGGGAAGAAGACCCTGACGGACGCTGGCACGGTGCTGACGGCCGTCGTTGTGGACGTGAGCGAGGTGCCGTGTGAACGCCCCAAAAAAGCGGGCAGGCCCCATACGGGTGCCGTTCTGCCCAAGACAGCAGCGGGACTGGTACAGCGGGAAAAAGAAGCGCCACACGCTGAAATTGCAGCTCCTGATCCATCCGCTCACCACGCAGATCCTCTGCGTCACCACGGGCCGTGGGGCGATGCATGATCTTCGACTCCTGCGGGAGTCGAAGACCGCCATCCATCCCGACACCGAACTCCTCGCTGACGCTGGGTATCAAGGTATTCACCACCAACACGCGTTCACGCGGACCCCGAAGAAGGCCAGTAAGCATCATCCACTTACCGATGACCAGCGAACCAGCAACCGCCAACTCGCTCGGGTCGGGCTGTCCGTGGAGCACGTTATCCGGCGGCTCAAGGTCTTCCGCATCCTCAAGGAAACGTACCGCCACCGACGGCGCCGATTCCAACTTCGGGTCAATCTCATGGCCGCCCTCTGCAACCGTATGCTCAACCAGCCATGACTTTCGCAGGAGGTCTATTGTGAGCCGGCACAGCAGACACTGCTTTCTTCTGCACGGTCGTCTATCCTGTGCCCCATGACCCTGGACGCGCCGACCCCACAGCCGCGTGACGGCGAGAGCGTGTCCGCCGTCCACGGCCGTCTGAGAGCAGCGATTTTGCACGGCGAACTCGTTCCCGGTGCCAGTGTCTCCCAGGCCCATCTGGAGCAGCGGTACGGTGTGGGACGCACGCCGCTCAGAGAAGCGCTCCGGTTGTTGCAGCGCGAAGGTCTGGTGCTGGCGGCACCGAACCGCCAGATGCAGGTCGCGCCCCTGAGCGCCGGGGATTTCGAGGAGATCTCAGTCGCCCGTCTGGCGCTTGAGACCGTCGCAGTCCGCATTACCGTGCCAAGCCTGACCTCAAGCGACGTGGCCCGGCTCAAAGGTCTGCTGGCCCAGATGGCACACTTTCAGGCACTGAACGATCTGCCGAGCTGGAACGCACCTCACCGGGCGTTCCATCACCTTCTGGTGGCTGGCGCGGGTAGGCGTGTCAGTGCCGAGATCGGCGAACTGGCCGACCACGCTGAGCGCTACCGACTGCGCTTCCATGGCTTAGGCAACAGCGGTGACGGCCAAGCTGCATACGCTGGGGGAATTCGGCAGGGGCGCTGGAGTTATCCGGCACTCGGCGCTGGGCCTGATCGGCACCTGGCGCTGGCTGAATTCGGCACCCTTCGCTAGAGTTGATCGGCACCCTGTCGCCCACAGACGAGACTCCCCTGGTCATCCTTGACGGATGACCCGAAAGAGAGTGTCGATGCGAAAAATCAGAGAAGTCCTGCGCTTGAAGCTGGAGTTGGGATTGACGGATCAGCAGGTGGCGCACAGCGTCACCTTGGCCCGAAGTACCGTCCAGAACTACGTTTCACGAGCCCAGCAGGCCCAGTTGAGTTGGCCGCTCCCGCCAGACCTCAACGACGAGCAGCTCAATGCGTTGCTGTTCCGGACCCACGAGCAGGCGGCAACGAGTCCGGCGCATGCGCCGGATTGGGTGGCGCTGGACCGGGAACTGCGGCGCAAAGGTGTCACCCGGCAATTACTGTGGGAAGAGTATCGCCGGGCGCATCCCGAAGGCTGGCAGTACGCGACCTTCAACGAGCGCTACCGGAAATGGAAAGCCGTCAGTGGATTGAGCCTGCGGCAGCTCCACCGGGCCGGAGAGAAGCTGTTCGTGGATTACGCCGGGGTGACGCTGGGCATCACCGATCCGGCGACTGGTGTCGTTCACCCTGGTCAAGTTTTTGTCGCCACACTGGGGGCGAGCGACTACACCTATGTCGAGGTGACCAGGACACAGACCAGTGAGGACTGGTTGGGCTCGCATGTTCGGGCGCTCGCGTTTTTTGGCGGTGTGCCTGAGATCATCGTGCCGGACAACCTCAAGGCTGGCGTGACTCACGCCAGCCGCTACGAACCGGAACTCAACCGGGCCTACGCGGAATTCGCCCAACACTATGGGGTCGCCATCATTCCGGCGCGCGTACGCAAGCCCAAAGACAAAGCCCTGGTGGAAGTTCACGTGCAGATCACGGAACGTCGGCTGCTGGCTCCATTGCGTGACCGGGTCTTCTTCGGTCTCTCAGATGCGAACGAGGCCCTCTGGGCGCTGCTGAACGACTTGAACGAGCAGCCGTTCCAGAAACGTTCCGGCACCCGGCGCAGCGAGTTCGAGGCCGTGGACCAACCGGCGCTGCGGTCGTTACCCGGAATGCCCTTCGAAGTCGCGACCTGGCAGCGCACGACCATCGGGCTCGATTATCACGTCACCGTTCAGGGGCACGCCTACAGCGTGCCCCACCAGTACGCCAAAACCGTGGTCGACATCCGGCTCACCGCCCACCTGGTCGACATCTTCCGCTCAGGACAGCGCATTGCCGTACATCAGCGGGCGGTCGTCGGGACCGGTGCGCCCAGGCAGACCACCCTGTCCGATCACCTCCCCTCGCATCATCGGCACTATCGGGAACAGACCCAGGCCAGTCTTCTGAACCGGGCGCAGCAGCTCGGCCCGGCCACCCTCGGCGTGCTCCAGGCCGTTTTCAGTATGAAGCGCCATCTCGAACAGAACCTGCGGATTGCCAGCGGCATCCTGCACCTGGAGCGGCGATTCAGCCCGGTCCGTCTGGAAGCGGCCTGCCGCCGGGCGCTCGTGGTGCAGAGCTTGAGCGTACAGAGCCTTGAATCGATCTTGAAGCATCGTCTGGACGAGGCGCCCTTGCCAGGGACGCTCGTCGAGCGCCCAGTGCCCCTGCACAGCAATGTCCGTGGCCCCTCGTACTATGCCGCCCGGACCGAGCCGGAGGCTGGTCCGGACATCAGCGATCTCACCCTGAATTGAGGAGTGCCCATGTTGCCCCATCCCCTGATCCACCAGCTCCGCACCCTGAAACTGGACGGTATGGCCCTGGCCTTACATGAACAACACGAACAGCCAGCCAGCCGGGAGTTGAGCTTTGAAGAACGTCTCACGCTGTTGGTCGAGCGAGAACGGACCTGCCGCGACACCAGAGGCTTGCAGCGCCGCCTGGCGGCGGCGCGCCTGAAAGTCAGCGCTAGCCTCGAAGCGGTCGATACCAAGCATCCGCGTGGCTTGGATGCCAAGCTGCTCCGCTCGCTGGCAGACAGTCAATGGATCACAGACCGACGCGGCGTCATCGTTACCGGCCCCACGGGGGTCGGCAAGACCTTCATCGGCTGTGCCCTGGCCCATCAAGCCTGCCGCCACGGGTTCAGTGCGCTTTATACGCAGACTGGTCGGCTCCTTCAGGAGCTGACCCTGGCCCGGAGCGACGGTCGCTACTTAAAGCTGCTGGCCGGGATCGCCCGCGTCCAGGTGTTGATCCTTGATGACTGGGGTCTGGACGTACCGACTGGTGAGGGTCGCCGCATCCTGCTAGAGATTCTGGATGATCGCTATGAACGGGCATCGACGATCATCACCAGCCAATTTCCCACCACCGTCTGGCATGAGAATCTCGGCGATCCCACCCTGGCCGACGCGATCCTTGATCGCGTCTTGCATCATGCCTACCGCATTGAGCTCAAAGGCGAGAGTTTGCGAAAACAAGGCAACCGGTTGACGACCCTGGCTGAGCAGCCATAATGACCTCAGCTCGTCCGTGGGGTCAGGGCTGCCGGATAACTCCAGCGCACGTGCCGCATTACTCCAGCAGCGGATGCCGATTTAAACAGCATATGCACAAGCCGAACATCAGCTCATTCTGGCGGCCGCAGAAGCAGGCGACGCCAATCTAAGCGCGGTGCGGCTAGCTGAGCATTACGTCCGCAATGTGATGCTTGTGTTCAGCAGTCTCAACCCGAATCACGATCTTGGCCGAGTGCGCACTGCCCTTAGAACACTCGCCCCGGACGCCGAACCAGCCCTAAACCGCGATGAAAACAGCCATCTGTAGGCACCACACGGAAACCTGCCTGAGCTGAAACTCTGACCCCATCTAGAGCAATTAACAAAAGAATGCTATATATTTTCGTGTCTATCTGGATCACATAAATCCCGCGTCAGAGCGGTTCAAGATAGAGTAAGAGAAGCGCATCTCTTCTACTGTTCAACAGGCAATTGCTCTAAGGTATGTAGCCATCCCGCTGCCGCTCCCTTCTTGCACCAGAGGAGTTCACCTGTGCGACTTGGAGACGCGCGACTTTAGAGGAACGGCCGCTGCTGCGAAGCAGCACAGGGAGAAAGTGCGTTGACACTAAAACTCATAACAGCCTACTGCAATCAAAAACGTACAGTTTAACGCTTTGTGGTCGAAGCCGATGCTCGGTTTATCTTTAAAAACCGCTGAAGATGCCGGTTAACCTCACTAGGTTTTTCCAGCGATACCATATGAGAGGCATTTGGGATGACATGCATCTCGGTATTGGCAATATGTGCATTCAAAACGGCAGCGGCAGCTGGAGGCGTGGTAGTGTCCAGCTCACCCACCAGAATGAGTGTCGGTACAGTAATCTGGTGAAGACGGTTCACGAGATCGAGCGTGGCGATCATCTCCCAAATGGCTCTGTAGATGGCGGGATCGTCCGACAGCAGTGTTTTTTCGACTCGGTCAATGATGTCTGGCCGCTGAACCACGAATTCGTGGGTAAACCAACGACTGATCGTCGTGGAGACGACGGCCGCCATCTCACCATCGCGGGCCATCTCCGCCCGTTGATGCATGGCGGAGCGGGCTTCCTCTGAGAAGACTGCGGCCGTGCTGATCAACGTGAGCGACGTTAAAAGGGCTGGATGGTTGAGTGCTGTGGCCTGCGCGATCATACCGCCAACCGACAGCCCCACCACATGAGCGGACTGGGCACCGCTGGATTGAATCACGCCCGCAAGTGCCTGAGCTGCCTGATCGAGTGTCCACATTTGTGGATTACCCGGCGAGCGCCCATGTCCCGGCAAATCGTATGCGATAACGTCATGGGTGTAACGCAACGCCTCGATCTGCTCGCCCCAGTAACTCAGATCCAGGCCGATGGGATGAACCAAGACGACAGGTGAATCCCCTCCTGGTCCAGTTCGCACCACATTTAACATATTTTGCAACATAGGCTCTCACTGTAACACCTGGCACGCCTGATGTCACCTCGCGCCGCTGCCTATCAACTTGCCGACGACGGTGGTAGTGCCGGGCAGCTTTGGTCCTGTTGCCGTAGACCTTCATGTCAAGAGTTGCCAAGTTGAGGCGAAAGAGCGTGTCAGGCGGCCTCCAAACCTGGCAAATTCTGAAGAACAGCGGTCCTGACGCGCTCGAGACACCGTTGAGCAGCCTGAAGCTGGGCTGACTTCCAAGACAACCCAGGGCACTCTTTCCGCACGCGTAAAATCAAGGCTCTTCCTGGGTTTCAGGGAGCTGAAGTTAGCAGCAGGGAGAGCAGCGGGCTGAGAAGAGAGTGACCGCGCTGCCGAATGTTGTGCATTGTCTGGAAAAAGCCGATGTACAACGGTAAAAAGCGCTGTGAGATGCCGCGATGTGGTCGCAGCCAGGAGCGAAGCAGACTCCAAAGGGTTGTGTTGCCTTAGCCAGAATCAGGATAGGCTGGCCTGCCGTGACTGACCCGAAACCTTACCGCCACCGCTTCCCCATGACCATCATCCAGCACGCTGTCTGGCTGTATCACCGATTTCCCCTGAGCTATCGGGACGTTCAAGAATTGCTCCATCAGCGCGGCATAGTGGTCAGTCACGAAACATTGCGCGAATGGTGCATCAAATTCGGACCCCTCTTCGCTGAGGACCTGCGTCACCGGGAACCCCGTCGGGGTTCCCGGTGGCATCTGGACGAGGTGTGTACAAGCGTGGACGGCGTCCGTCATTGGTTGTGGCGGGCGGTGGACGAGCACGGCTTCGTGCTCGACATTTTCCTTCATCGGCGTCGGGATACCGAGGCGGCAAAGACTTTCATGACAAAGCTGCTGGTCGAATATGATGTCCCAGAGGTCATCCATACCGACCAGCTCAGGAGCTATGGAGCAGCGATCCGGGAGATCCCGATCCTGGCAGATGTTGACCACCAACAGGTGGTCTCGACAGCCCGCTGCAACAACATTATTGAGCAGGAACATCGGTCTACACGGCGACAGGAACGACAACAACAGGGGTTCAAGCGGAGGAAACGCGCCCAAGAATTCCTGAGCTTGCATGCCCGGATCACGAACCTCCACCATCATTCCCGCACCAGCGTCACCGCCCAGATCAGACGAAGCAACCAGAAGCAAGCCTTCCAGACGTGGTCGACCGTCGCGGCAGGGGGGGTCTGAACTTCAGACCCCCCCAAACCTCAGCCTGCCGTGACGCTAGTTAAGGCAACACAACCCATGCCACAGCTTCTCGAAATGCCACCAGTCGGCGGTGGGCCTTGAACCTTTGGCCATGATGTACGTCTTACGGTAGGGAATCTCGGTAAGTGCGACGGAGGCGCCGTACTCCTCGACTATCTGTCGTGTTTCACGGGTGACCGCAGGCATGGTACCCGCGTGATTCAGGACCACCATATATTTCAGAGCCGGGTTTGCTTTGAGTGGCAGGCGGAGAAGCCCCAACGTCTGCACGAGTTGCGCGAGGTCACCACTGCCGACGTGCGTTGGAAACAGCACCAGATCGGCTTCCCCCATGGACTGCAGTGTCACCTCTTTGGCAACCGGTGGAGTATCCAGCACCACGTATTGGACATCGCCCTGGAGGTTGAGCTGGTGCAGGGTCGGTGCAAGCTGCTCGTCGGTAATTCTCTGGCATGCGAACAGGTCCTCCAGCCCGGCTGCAGCGTGCCACTGTGCCGCGCTACCAGTGGGGTCGAGATCCAGAAGGACGGTCTTCCCTGTCCTGGCCGCCATGCATGCGAGGGGCACGGCCGTACTGGTTTTACCGGAGCCGCCTTTCAAATTGGTAATTGTGATTACGCGCGCGTTAGTCATCCTGCTCACAACTTAACACGTTTTGTAAAGAGCTTGTTTCTAAGATAGAGATTTTGCTAGCGTGCTATCCCGCTAGCGGGATAGCACGCTAGCTCTAAATCTGATGACATAGGCGTAACCCGATACTGCTGACGTTGAGCCTGAGAGGCTATACGTCGCACACCGCATCATCATTCACCCGTCCAGAGTGAAGAGAGTCCGCTGCCTCACTGCTATACGCGGGCCCGGTTGTCCAACTCATCGGCGAAGTCCGCCAATTGCGAAACTCTTCGACTCGCAGAATGGTGTTCGGGTGTCGTCCATGCCTCTGCCACCTCGTCAGACCTGGAGACACAGTTCAAGAAGTTCCAGTCGCAGGTAAGTTACCTCTCGACTACTGAGGAAGGCACCTTCCTGACCTTCCTGTGAGGATGAGGACCGCGAGCGTTACTCAGAGGAGCTTGTAACAGACAAATCCTCATGGCGAATCATACCCTTGTGGTAAACTGTCTTACCACAAGGGTAAGACAAAAGGGGAAGCTCGGAAGGGGAGACATCGACAGAAACCAGCTCCAACAGCAGTGCCAGGCCATCTCCACCGCGCTCCGCCAGCTCCTCGACGGCACTGCCAGCCTCCGTCACAGCCGGGCGGGCCAGAAGCTCGTCACACTCTGCCGGAGAATGCTCGACCCGTCTGCGTCGGTCGCTCACCTGCACGACCTGCTACAGGAAGGCATACGAGAATTAAAGGACGTGATGACCGCCCACCACGAGGCCGGGCACGTGCTCGCCTACCTGAGATTGACTCCGAGGCACCGTATTCGTCTCAACGAGGTCCGGTTCACAGGCCGGGTCGAAGACGCTGACGTCGAAGCTGGCGTGACGTACACCTGGATAGACGAACCCTGCTGGCCAGATCCGGGCAACCCCGACGAAGTGATTCGGGAACTCGCCTGTGTCCTCGCTGGAAAGTATGCGGAACCCGCTCTGTCTGCCGGCGTCCGCATCGACGGCTCAGAGCGCGAAGACCAACTGGCTGCGGCCGGACTGCTGAGGATGTTGCCTGAACGTGAGCGCGCCTCTGGAGAACGGCGCGCCAGAGCACTGCTCGACGCCGGGCTCCTGTCTTCCGTGTCCAGAGTGGCCAGTTACCTTTACCAACGTTGGACAGACGGAGACATGGTCATCCCTTTCCGGGACCTCGAAGGCTTTCTTGACTCCACAGTGGAGCCCTCACCGTGACGCTCGACGTCTACAGGCAGGATCAGCTCGCACCGGTCCGGCAATGGTTGGCCCTTCAGCCGGAAGAACGCAGACGCCGGGCGGTCGCCGCCGTCGCCGAGCAGGACCGGGCAACACTCTGGTCACTTCTGGAAGCCCACCACACCCGTACGCACGGGCACGTGAGTTCGGAAACCCTCCGGAAGTACCGGTCGGGAATGAACGCCTGGCTGAACTTCGCCGGAAGCAATGCAGTGAACGTGCTTCACCCCGAAGTGGAGCACGCGGATCTGTGGGTGCGGGAACTGGAGGCCGCCGGCAAGAAGCCTTCCTCGGTGGGCGTGCTGCTCGCCGGGGCACGGGCGCTGTACGCCTCCCTGCGCTGGGCCAGGGCCACCCGGGAAGATCCATTCAGTGACGTCAAGCCCAGGAAAGACCAGCGCCGGGCCTGGGACAAACGGCAGCCGTACCCTGAAGATGACCTGAAACGCCTGATCGAAGCGGCCCCGCTGGAAATGCGCGTGCTTCTGCGACTCGGTGGCGCCGCCGGACTGCGGGCCAGTGAAATCACGGCCCTCTGCTGGAAGGACGTCGACCTGAACGGCGGAGTGCTGACGGTGCAGCGCGGCAAAGGCGGGAAATCCCGCCGGGTGCTGATGTCGGCATCGCTCGTGAGCGACCTTCGCCAACTCAATGGTCCGCCTGCACAGGCCGTCATTGGACGCACTACCGAAGCGGCGAGACAGCGCTTAAAGACGCTTTGCAAGCAACTCGACGTGACGTACCTCGGCCTCCATGCTTTGCGCCACGCCGCTGGAACACGTTTGATCCGGGCGGGCTTTCAGCTTCAGGACGTGGCCGAACACCTCGGGCACAGCGACATCCAGACGGCCAGAACCTATGGTAAATGGGCTGACGACCGGCTCAAGGAACACCTGCGCGGGCAATAGACGGAACTCCCCACCGTTACCAGCGTTCCTTCTCCGATCAAGAAAACAAACGAGAGGGCGCCGGACGTTGTCTACGATCACAGTGGAGGCGGACGCAAATGTCCATCACAAGGCATAAGGGTTGTGTTGCCTTAATCGCATCGGGGTAGGCTGACCCGCCGTGACTGACGCCAAGCCCTACCGCCACCGTTTCCCCATGACCATCATCCAGCACGCCGTCTGGCTCTATCACCGCTTTCCTCTGAGCTACCGAGACGTGCAGGAATTGCTCCACCAGCGCGGCGTGGTGGTCAGTCACGAGACCCTCCGCGAGTGGTGTATAAAATTCGGACCCCTCTTCGCCGAAGAACTGCGCCAGCGGGAACCCCGGCGGGGTTCCCGCTGGCATCTCGACGAGATGTGTACGAGCGTGGACGGCGTTCGACACTGGCTTTGGAGGGCCGTGGACGAGTACGGGTTCGTGCTCGACATTTTCCTTCAACGTCACCGCGACACCGAGGCAGCGAAGACGTTCCTGGCCCGACTTCTGATGGAATACGATGTCCCAGAGGTCATCCATACCGATCAGCTCCGCAGCTACGGACCCGCGATCCGAGAGATCCCGAGTCTGGTCAATGTCGATCACCAACACGTCATTTCTACGGCCCGATGTAACAACATCATTGAACAATCTCACCGTCCCACACGGCGACAAGAGCGCAGTCAGCAAAGATTCAGACGGCGAAAACGCGCTCAAGAATTCTTAAGCCTGCACGCCCGGATCGAGAACCTTCACCATCACTCCCGCACCAGCGTTTCCGCACAGATCAGACGAAACAACCAGCTGCAAGCGTTCCAGACGTGGTCTGTGGTCGCGGCAGGGGTGGCCTGATCCTCAGGTCACCCCTGTCCTCAGCCTGCTGTGACGCCAGTTAAGGCAACACAACCGCTCGAAACGTTGAGTGGCGGTTAGCAGGTCGCGCCTTGGCATAGGGGGTCCCTCAGCAGCTGACACTTCGGGATAAATGCTGTCTGAGACGCGGAAAAGTAGCGCAAAGGGCAGTATCTGGGTCTGTGACAACATCCAGAACTGCCCTGCTGCATGCTGACACGCTCGCCGCATACCTAAAAGACCGCTTACCGCATCGCCGAACGGACGCGTTGTTGCGGCTCGCCGAAGTGCTCCTGGGGATCCTCCAGGCTGAGTCGGCCCTGCACCGCAAAATCGCTCTGCACCTCCCCCGTTCCGCGTCCCTGGAATCGAAGACGAGGGTCATGGCGCGGGTCTTCCACGATCTGCAGCTCACCTCGCAGGACGTCCTGGACGTCCTGCTTCCCCTCCTTCCGGACGGGAAACTGACCCTGGTGATGGACCGCACCACCTGGCACTATGGACAGACCCCACTCAATATTCTCGTGCTCGGCGTTGCCCTCGGCGGGGTGGTGCTCCCCTTGATCTGGAAGGTGTTGCCCCATCAGGGCAACAGCAGTGGAGCCGCACGCATCCTCCTGGTCGCTCAGCTCCTGAAGGTGCTCCCAGCGAAACGCTGGGCCGTGCTCATTGCTGACCGTGAATTCGTGGGAAAGCAATGGTGTGTGTGGCTGCGGTGGAAGGGCATCAAGCGGTGTTTCCGGATCAAGGAGAACACCCGCATTGACGACCTCCTGGCGAGAGATCAGTTCCAGGACCTACAGCCTGGCGAGGTCCGCTCGGTGTTCGAGAACGCGTGGGTGTACGGCACATGGATGTGCGTGGTTGTGACCCTGTCTCCTGCGGGAGACAGGGTCATCGTCGCGTCCGATTTGTCCGTGCTGGACACACTTTTCACTTACAAAAAAACTACGACGGTAAATCGGGATTGAGGTAGGCTTGAAGGGCCATGGCTCGCCTGAACAAACGAGATCCCGCTGACCGCCAGGACGTGCTGCGCTGCGAATCGTCTGCCTGCCCCAGCTGTGGGAACGACACCTACCTGGCGTACCACAATGACCGACGCCTGATCTTCCTCACCGGCAGCGTGTATTACACCATCAAGGTACGCAGGTGCCGCAACCAGAGGTGCGCCGCGTACAAGAAGCCCCTTCGGCCCGAGGCCGAAGGAGCGCTGGCCTTGCCACACAGTGAATACGGCTTGGACGTGCTGGCGCTGATCGGCGCGCTGCGATACGGGGAGCACCGCACCGTTCCCGAGATTCACGCGACCTTGCTAGGACGCCACGTCGAGGTGAGCGAGCGCACCGTCACCTTGCTGGTGCACCGCTACGAGGAGCTGCTGGCGCTGCGCCTGATGGACGCGACTGGTGTGCGAGCGAAACTCCGTGCACGGGGGCAGGTGATGCTGGCCATCGACGGGCTGCAGCCGGACGTCGGGCACGAGGTGCTGTGGGTGCTCCGCGACGTGCTCTCGGGTGAAGTCCTGCTGGCACGTGCCCTGCTCGGCAGTGGGGAGGATCAGCTTGCACCACTCATCGAGGAGGTGGTGTTGGCGCTGGGGGACGACATTCCTATCCTGGGCGTGATCAGTGACGGGCAGCGTTCCATCCGGAACGCTGTACAGCGCGCACTCCCAGGGGTACCACATCAGCTGTGCCAGTTTCACTTCCTGCGCGAAGCCGCCCGCAAGGTCTACGAAGAAGATCGGCACGCCAAGGTGCAGCTCAAGAAGAATCTGCGCGGGATTCGCAAGATCGAACGCCGCCTGGAAGCCCGCAACGACTGGCATGCGGGTGTGTTGACGGCGTACTGCCTGGCCGTGCGGAGTGCGCTGACGGACGATGGTCGCCCGCCACTGGTGGCGAGCGGCCTGCGGCTCAAACAACGCGTCGAGCAAATTGAAGCGTCGCTGGACCACGTCCTCGGGACACAAAAAGGGGGCTCGGGGCGGTAGACCGGGACCTCGCGCTGCTGCACGGTCACCTGAGCCGGGCGCTCCGGCAACACGAGACGGTCTGGCCGAAGATCGAGACGGCCCACCGCCTCGTGCTGCAGACCGCGCAGGTCCTGGCCAATCTCGGCGATGACACTCCAGAGACGGTCGAACGTCAGTTCGACCGGGTGTTGCAGCGCATGGAGCAGGAAGCGAGCCGGGACGACTCGCTCTCAGCGCCGCTCCGGCACTTCCTGAAGGTCAGCGGGAGCTACGGACCGAACCTCTTCGTGACGTACCGCTTTCCGGGTCTGCCCCGGACGAACAACGATCTGGAGCAGTTCTTCGGCTCGGCCCGGTATCACGAGCGCCGCATTTCGGGTCGGAAGGTCGCGTCTCCCAGCGCCGTCATTCGCGGTCAGGTGCGTCTGGTCGCAGCGTTCGGGACCCGCCTACGGGTCCCGACCCCAGCGGAGCTTCGGCCGACCTGCGTGGCTGCGTGGCGAACCCTTCGGGCCGAACTCGAGGTCCGTCATGAGGCCAGAAGGCAGCAGTTGCGCTTCAGACGGGATCCTGCAGCCTTCCTACAGCGGCTCGAGGATCAGCTCCTCAATCCAGATTTACCGTCGTAGAAAAAAAGGTGGGGAGTGGAAGGCACCTTTTCGGCGATGAAGGCCCGTGGGCTGGGACTCGAAGACACCCACATGACGGCTCCTGACCGGCTCTCCCGGCTGTTCGGGCTGCTCTGCATCGTGCTGGCCTGGATGGTTCGGGTCGGAGAAGCGGCGCAGGAGTCAGATCCGCCGACGCTGGACAACCGAGGGCGGAAAGCCAGAAGTACGGCGAGGACTGGATGGACGCTGCTCAGTCAGGCGGTGCGCTGGGAGTTGGACACGTTCTGGACGTACCTGGACCTCTTGAAAACAGCTTTTCCCTCTCCAGGAAAGGGAAAAGCACGAAGTGTCAGCTGCTGAGAGGGGGTCCAGAGCAGGGTGGTTCAGTGATTCGTAGCTGAGCCGAAGCTCGAGGGAAAGTCGCGCGAAACGACTCTAGAACGCTGGTTATCGGCGCTCTGCTTGTCCTGATGTGTGGGTTGATTGGGTATTGCCACCCGCCCAAAAAGCCTGCCTTGTCTTTCCAGACCAACGAACTTCAAGCCGCTCAACCCGGACTCAGGTTAGCCAGCAAGGTTCCGGCGATCTGCAAACAGACGAGCAGGCCCGGTCAGTGGCCTGCTCGTCTACTGCTCCGAACCGCGCTTTTTCAGCCCGCCAAACCCACCTTCACCCCATCCCTGAGCGAGGTGGTGGGACGCCCGATCAGGCGGCTGAGATCGTGGCTGTCGGTGAACAAGGCACCTCGCTGCGCCTGCGTATCGGCGTCAGCTATCGTCTCGGCCGCAGTGCCGGGCAGGCCAAAGCCCTCGAGCATGGCGGCGTAGTCGGCCTCAGGCATGTCCCGGTAGGCCACCGGCTGGCCGCTCTGGGCCTGGATTTCGGCGGCTAGTTCGCTGAGAGTAAACGCCTGGTCGCCGCCTAGTTCGTAGATCCTGCCTGCCTGATCCGGCTGAGTCAGAGCAACAGCGGCGGCCGCGGCGTAGTCGGCGCGCGGAGCGGCGCTGATCCGTCCGGCCCCTGCACTGCCGGCCACGGCACCGTGCTGGGCGGCCTGGGCCACGCTGTAGTTCTCCAGATACCAGCCGTTGCGCAGAAACACGAACGGTACGCCGCTGGCCCGGATGTCGGTTTCGGTAGTCTTGTGATCCTCGGCCATCCGCATCGGGGAGGTTGCGGCGTGCAGGATGCTGGTGTAAACCAGCAGCTTTACCCCAGCCTGCTGTGCGGCGTCCACCACGTTCTTGTGCGACGTGGTGCGGTTCACCAGATCGTTCGAGGAAATCAGCAGCAGCTTGTCGATGCCGCTCAGCGCCGGGCCGAGGGTTTCCGGCCTGGTGTAGTCGGCCTGGCGCACCTGCACGCCTTTTGCAGCCAGGGCAGCGGCCTTCTGTGGATCACGGACGAGGGCCATGATTTCCGAGGCGGGAGTGCCGGTCTCCAGTAAAGCCTGAATGGTCAGTTTGCCGAGGTGGCCGGTAGCGCCGGTGATGCCGATCATAGTTCTCCTGTGGTGCGCTGAGAGGGCGAAGAGTCAGACAAGACTATAGAAAAGAATTTACAACCTGGGGCAAAACTTCATGCCGACGGGTCTCGCAGAGCGGCAGAGCGACGCTGAGCAACATATTGATCTCGGCTGAAATTTAGGACGGAAGATAGCTGTGGAGGAGGCGATCAGGGAGGCGGACATAGCGGACGCGCTGCCACCCGATCTTTAGGCGCGCTTTGAGTTCCTGCAAAGTCCGTGCACAGAAGTTCCCCAGTACATTCCGCTTGACGTAGGCCCACACCAGCTCAATGGGATTGAGTTCCGGAGCGTACGGCGGGAGATACCGCAGAGAGAGCCGTGCTTCACCTGCCGTGAAGGCCGTGACGGCCTTCGACTTGTGGATGCCGGCGTTGTCCAGGACGATCACGACCTCGCCCGGGACGTGCATCAACACGTGCTGCAAGAAGCGAATGACATCCGGGCCCTTGAACGCGCCATGTTGCGTGTGTTGCAGGAACTGGCCGGCAGTGGTGACCGCACCGATGGTCGAGACCTTGTCCCAGCTAGCTTTCGCGAAGACGACGGGCGTCTGGCCGCGCAACGCCCAGGTGTGTTTCACCGTTCCTTTCAGGCTGAACCCCACCTCATCCAGAAAGACCAGCGTCGCTCCTGCGGCTACTTTTTTTTGATCTCGGGCAGGGTGGTCTGAATCCAGGTCGCGACCGCTTCCGGATTCTGTTCCAGTGCGCGTTTGTCGGGCTTCTGACGGGAGAAGCCCAACTGGTGCAGGATTCTCCGGACATGATCGCGATGATGCCAGATGTCGAAATGACGACCGATGACCTCCCGGACTCGGGGGGTCGTCCAACTGGCGTCGGGGAAACCATGGACCTGCGCGCCTTCGTTGAGGAGCGTCTTCAGGGTCTCTCGCTGCGCTCTGGAGAGTGCTGGCACTCTCCCCGTGGTAACCGTGGCCTGCAATGCATCAGGTCCCTGGTGCCGCAGGAGATGGCTCCAAGTACGGAGGGTACTCATGGAGACACCCAGGAGCTCCGCGAGTTCCTTGCTGCTGTGTTGCCCGGTTTCAAGCAGCTGGAGGTAATAGAGGCGACGTTCTTCAAGTTGAGCTCGCGTGAGGCGCGAAGGCAGCCAGCGGTCAGTCATTTACCCAGTCTAACGTCTGTAACTTCAGCCGGGATCAATAACCCTTTCCGGCGGTGTGCCAGTTCGCGTGGCCCAGGTCATGGACTGATCGCAAGTTCAGGTCAGTGGTCGCTGGAGGTATGGAGTGTCGGATAGTCGGTATAGCCATGCTCGCCGCCGCCGTAAAAGGTGCTCTGATCAGGAGCGTTGAGCGGCGCTCCCGATTTGAGACGCTCCACCAGGTCTGGGTTGGCCAGTGCCATCACACCGACACTGATCGCATCAGCGAGGCCGCTCTCCAAATCGCCGACTCGGGTCTCCAGATCAGCACCTACCCGGTTATAGATCAGGATACCGGGCCAGGTCTGCCGGATGACCTTCAGCAGCGCCTCGTCCTGGGTGTGCGTGACGTGCAGGTAGGCCAGGCCGAGCGGGGCCAGCGCCTGGAGAAGCGCCTGGTAAAGTTCTGGAATCTGCTCCTCCATCAAGTCGTTAAAGGGATTGCCGGGAGCGATGCGCAGGCCGGTTCGCTCCGGCCCGATGGCCAGGGCCACGGCGGTCGTCACCTCGACCAGAAACCGGATGCGGTTCTCGATTGAGCCGCCGTAGCGGTCGGTGCGTTGGTTGGCGTTGCTCGACAGAAACTGGTGTGGCAGGTAACCGCTGGCCCCGTGAATCTCCACGCCGTCGAGCCCCGCCGTGATAGCAGCCTGGGCAGCGTGGGCATAGTCCTGGACCGTCTGGGCGATGTCGCTCTCAGAAAGGGCGCGCGGCTCGGCCATTGGCTCCAGGCCGGAGGCGGTGAAGATCTGCCCCTGCGCCCGGATGGCCGACGGGGCCAGCGGCGGACGACCATGAGGTGTGTTGCTGGGGTGAGAAATGCGGCCCGTGTGCATCAGCTGAATCACGATCTGACCGCCCGCTGCGTGCACAGCGTCTTGCACCTGCCGCCAGCCGGCAACCTGGGCGTCGGTATGGATGCCCGGCGTCAGGAGGTACCCCTGACCGTCAGCGGAGGGCTGCGTCCCCTCGGTGATAATCAGGCCCAGCGTCGCGCGCTGTGCATAGTATTCGGCATTCATGGCCGTGGGTTCACCACTCGGGGTGGCGCGGTTGCGGGTCAACGGGGCCATCACGAGGCGGTTGTTCAAACGCAGGGCACCTACACGCATGGGCTCCCACAGCAAGCTGGTACTCTCAATCTTGGTCATAGTGCTCCTTGCATACAGCTCCGGTGAGGTGGAGCCGAAGACCAAATTACGAAACGCAACGAACTGAACTTAAAATCACAGTTCAAGTGGGTTTGTAGTATCCACTGGATGGAGGTGGATGAAACACTTAAGTTTCCCGGCCAAAGCCTCGCTGGACATGGGGAATTGATGCCAGCTTGGGAAGAACTGTTCCAGCGCCGTGGTGGCGCGGGTAGACTGGACATGAGGTTCGTGGGTGGCAGACCTCTCCCCGGTTGGCTGCGCGCATCATCGCCCTCCCGGTCAGGACCGCCGACCGCTTTGTCGACGTAAATCAACCCGTCAAAGGGCTACCGGATGGCCATGTCCCGTTCGAAACGCTACGCACTCGCGTCCTGAGCGCGTCTCCAACCCTGTAACAGCCTTGATTTAGAACCGGTTTCACACGAACAGTCGCAGGCCACCCGCTCTTCTGGGCAGCCACGACCCACGTTCAGGCCACAACCGCCAGCAATAATTTCACGCAGACGGGCCGATCACCCTGTTGAAAATCTCTGGCACAGCGCGTGAACGCCCCGATCAGGCCCTCGAAGGCGGTGCTGGTGAAGGCCACCACCGTCACCTTGGGGTCAATAAACCAGGTGTTGCCGTAAGCGCCGCTCCAGGACAGCGTGCCTATGGACTGCACCGTGATCGTCCCTCCACCCTACCGCCTACTTTCATCAGGGGTCTGGTTCATCTCGATTGCGTTGAGCCGCCACAACTGTATTTGGCGTCTCGTTCACTTCTACTTCGCACCCAGTTGCGCTGCAGCGCCGAAAAGGTCCTCCAGGTGCCAGGTCTGGACGATCTTGCCGTTCACCAAACGGTGGATGTCCGTGGTACGGAATTCAATACTCTTGCCATTCGGGGCGAAGCCGAGGAACGGCCCGGCGGGCGTGCCCTTGAGGGTCGAGCGCACCGTCACGTAGTTGCCAGCTATGATCACCGCGTCGGTGGTGATCTGCAAGTTCGGCATCGTCTTGTGAAAACCGGCCACAACCGGTTTCATGCCGGCCAGGCCGGGTAGCTGCCCTGGGTTGAGCGGGAGATCCTGCCAGTCAACGCTCAGGGCGCTGTCCAGCAGCTTGCCATCGCCGGTGAGAAACGCCCGGTAGAAGTTCTGCACGGCGTGCGGGGCCCGGAGTAACGCCGGGCTGACGTCTTGCGCCTGCACCGTGGATAGAAGGCTCAGGCTGAACAGTAGTGAAGCAGAAGCGCTGGACTTGAACATCATAACTCCTTTTTCACGCTCTTTGGGCGCGTTGACGTGGCGAAACAACTCAGGGAAAGGCGGGTTTTGTGTGAGACGCGAAGTACCATTAAATGCTTTTCGGTCAACGCCCCTGATAGTTCGGCAGGTGCCCTGCCTTGAGAGCTGTTAAGCGTTCCTGGAAATCTTGGGTGTCGATCAACTTGACCCACTGTGGTAACAGCCCAGTCCCTACCTGTTTCTCGCGACCAGTGACTGGGTGGCCGCCGCTCAGCGGTAGGCCGCGTCCCGCACGTCGCGCGTGAACGCCCCGATCAGGCCCTCGAAGGCGGTGTTGGTAAAGGCCACCACCGTCAGGTTTTCCTTGGGGTCAATAAACCAGGTGTTGCCGTAAGCGCCGCTCCAGGACAGCGTGCCTTTGGACTGCGGCGTCCCGGTGCCCTGCGGATCGTCCAAAATGGCACCGCCGTAGCCGAAGCCC
Source organism: Flavobacterium sp. (assembly GCA_025351785.1). Lineage (GTDB taxonomy): Bacteria > Bacteroidota > Bacteroidia > Flavobacteriales > Flavobacteriaceae > Flavobacterium. The sequence continues at coordinate 27,576 of JANXVF010000115.1, read as the reverse complement.
CAGCCTGGCCCCATCGCGGCAGCCTTCGAACCGACGTGATCGGTGAACATCTGCGCGACGCTGGCGGTGTTCAGCAGCGGGGCGCCGCCCTTGCGGATCACTTCAAAAAAGCGCATCAGATCGCCGGCGGTGCCGGACATACCCGCGCCGCCGGAAGGAAGTGAGGTCGGGTCGAGTGCTCGCCCAGGCTCAAAAGCCACCGGGGGCTGGTCGCCCAGCGGCACGAGGTCCTGGGCCGCCATCCGCACGGGTTCAGGCACACCATCTTTGTAGGGCACAGCGAGGCGGCGCTGGTCTTGTGGCGCAACGGTAAAGCGGGTACTGCTCATGTGTAATGGACCGGTCACCAGACGGGAGACGGCGTCCTGGAGGCGCTGGCCAGTCACCTGCTCGATCACGGCACCGAGCACGTCGATGGACAGGCCATAGTGCCACTGGGTTCCGGGTTCAAACAGTAGCGGTACGCTGGAGAGCCGCCGCAGGTTCTCGGCCAGGCTGATGTGCGGTCCGGCCCCGCCATCGGAAATTCCCGCATTGCGGTACGCCTGCTCATAGACGGCGTAACTCAGGCCAGAAGTGTGGGTCAGGAGCTGCCGAATCAGGATGACGGGCGTGGTGCCAGCAAAGCTGGGCTGGAAGTCGGGCAGCCACTTGGTCACGGGATCGTCGAGGCCGAGGCGTCCCTGCTCGATGAGCTTCAGCGCGGCAGCAGTCACGACCGGTTTGGTGACCGAGGCCAGACGGAAGATGGTGTCCTCCCGCATCGGGATGCCCGCCTCCCGGTCCGCGAAGCCTGCCGCACGGTGATATACGACTCTGCCGTTCTTGGTGACGATCACCACGGTGCCGACGATGCGTTTTTGCGCGATGGCTCGGTCGATGGCCGAGTCCATCTGTTGCGTCAGGGCCGTGTGGGTGGTCTGTGTGATCACAGCAACAGCGGCGGGTGTGCTTGTGATCGTCGCGGTCGCCTGCACCAGCGAAGCTGACAGAGCAATCCCCAGCAGCATCGTGCTTAACATCTGTTTTTTCATCATGTCATCTCCTCAGCATCTTTCGGTTGCTTGAACCGTTGACGGCGACTTCAGGGTCTCAGCACTCAGGCGCAGACGGGGTCCACTGGACCACCTGCACGCAAGAGCGTCGACCGGCGGGTGTCTGGAAGGCGGCGGGATTGTTTGGGAGGCTGAACTCAGCGTGGTGTTCAGAGGGCTCGTGCCCTCACTTCAACTGGGTGTAGAACAAGGCCGGATCAGCGCCCAGCGAGGCCTTAACGTATCGGCTCCAGTCGTCTGCCAGCACTTCCAACTGTCCGGCCTCCAGACCGTCAAGCGCGACTTTGACCACCAAGGCCGGGGCCATCTTTTCGCCCTGATACCCGGCACTCATGTCGGTGTCGGCAGCACCGAGGTGCAGCCCTGTGACCTGTGTTCCCTGACCCGCCAGTTCAAGGCGAACGCCATTTGTTAAGCTCCACTCGGCCGCTTTGGCGGCTGAATAGCTATTCGCCCCTTCTACGGAGAACCACGACAAGGCCGAGAGCACATTCAGGATGGCCCCACCACCGTTGGCGGCGAGCACGGGTGCGAAGGCCCGGACTACAGTTAACGTGCCGAAATAGTTGGTGTTCATGTCGTGGTGGATCTGATCGAGGTCACCGCTTACCAGCGGCTGCGAACTGCTGACGCCCGCGTTGTTAATCAGCAGGTTGACGTCCGATGCGGTGGTTGCCGCTGCTATGACGGACGCCGGATCGGTCAGGTCCAGCCGCAAGGTCCGGACACCGGGCAAGTTGATTAGGTCAGGTTGGCGGGCCGTGGCGTACACCCTGGCACCGCGGCTGAGTAGGGCTTCAGCAAAATGATGACCCAGGCCGCGGTTAGCGCCGGTGATGAGAGCGACGGTTTTCGAATAATCCATGTTTTTCTCCAGTGCCGAGGCGCAATAACCATGTACCTCTCGACGGTTGACACTGTATAGCGCAGCTCATGCCAATATCAATGCTTGAATCGCTCACTTTAATATCCGTTTGTTGCATTGAGGGTGCGTCCAGCAGCCCCCGAAGGTAGCGAGCACTTGACGGGTTGAGCTGCAGCGACTACGCTCTGGGCATGGATGTGCTTGCTGATGTGCTTGCTGTTTCCGGAGTTCGTGGGACCTTGGGCGCGCGCATCGAGGCTGGGGAAGCGTGGGGATTCTGGTGGGGCAACATCCCCGGTGCCGCGTTCCACGCCGTCTCGGCAGGGGTGGCTTGGCTCGCTGTGCCCGGCCACCCCTCTGTGCAGCTCATGCCCGGCGACGTCATTTTGCTTCCGGCTGGGTCCGACCACAGCCTGTCGAGCGATCCAGACCCGGCGGCGCAGCCATGCGATCATGTGGCCGCCAGACGGGCCAGGGCCGACGGTCAGATTCTGCGCTTCGGTACCGGAGCAGTGCAGACGCACATCTTGTCAGCGTCGTACACGCATGATCCTGTCGTTTCAACCCAGGTCCTGACGCTGCTACCGCAGATCATTCACCTTCGAGCGGACCACGGCGGCACTTGCCTGAGCGACACCGTTCGTTTGCTGGCTCGCGAACTGGCCCATCCTCAAATCGCTACCACAGTCGTACTGAACAGCTTGATCGACGTGCTGCTGGTCCAGTTGCTGCGAGCCTGGTTGGCTTCTCACCCAGTTCATGCCACCGGATCCTGGCTCGGCGTTTTCAGCGATCCGCTCATTCGTCAAGCGGTCACCAAACTACACGAGGAACCGGCTCGCCAGTGGACCACAGCGGCACTGGCCGCCGAACTCTCGGTGTCTCGCGCCACGTTGTCACGGCGGTTCCCAACTGTTGTCGGACAGACGCCCGGTGAATACCTGACGACCTGGCGCATGGACCTCGCATCCAAGCAACTGCGCGATAGTAACGATGATCTGGAAACTATCGCCCGCGCAGTGGGTTACACCTCGGTCTATGCGTTCAGCCGCGCGTTCCGCCGTGCCCGTGCACAGCCGCCTGGCCAGTACAGGATCAGTGCCAGAACACAGCTCAGCGAATCCGCCGGGGCGCATTCTGCTTCGATTTTCGGACGGTGAGATTCAGATGATTGGCCTCAATCGGTGAGCTTTTGGCGGGTAGATTCGGAATTCACCACCGGACGACTCGGCTTGGGGCAGTGGTGCTGCCTTGACCGGATCAGGGGAGGCTGACCCGCTGTGACTGGCCTCCAGCTTTACTGCCGACGGTTGTGTTGCCTTAACTGACTTCACGGCAGGCTGAGGGTTCTGGTGGTCTGAAGTTCAGACCCCCCCTGCCGCGACGGTCGACCACGTCTGGAACGCTTGCTTCTGATGATGTCGTCTGGTCTGGGCGGAAACGCAGGTGCGGGTGTGATGATGGAGGTTCTCGATGCGCGCGTGCAGGCTCAGAAATTCTTGAACGCGTTTCCTCCGCTTGAATCCCTGCTGACTTCGCTCTTGTCGCCGTGTGGAACGATGAGACTGCTCGATAATGTTGTTACAGCGGGCTGTGGAGATCACCTGTTGGTGGTCAACATCTGCTAGGCTCGGAATCTCCCGGATCGCGGCTCCGTAACTCCTGAGCTGGTCGGTATGGATGACCTCTGGGACATCATATTCGACCAGCAGCTTTGTCATGAAAGTCTTCGCAGCCTCGGTATCTCGACGCCGCTGAAGGAGAATGTCGAGCACGAAGCCGTGCTCGTCCACCGCCCTCCAAAGCCAGTGTCGAACACCGTCCACGGTCGTACACACCTGATACTGTCGGCGAATTCAAGCCGAGCGGCAAAGTGTGGCAAAACGAGATGTCCGTGTCGTTTCACGCTGCTTCCCATCGAGCCAATTCACTACGCGCAAAATGTTGATTGCGGCGGCGGTCCCTGCGTGCTGCAAACCGGTTTTCGCCAGACCGATATAGCGCGTTCGTCGTAGCCCGTAGCTGCGAATGCCCTGAGACAGGGTGCCTTCAATACCGGCGCGAACATCGTACCGTTCGCGCCAGTCGGGCGACGAACGCTGGGCGCGGCCCTGCTGCAAGGCCTCGTACTGATCACGGGGCTTCAACCCCAGATGACGCGGCGTGGACGCGGAACGCGTACACAGTGAACGTACCGGGCAGGGGGAACAATCGGTACGACTGAACTGTAAAGCAATGATGTCGCTGTCAAACGCGTCCTTTCCAGGACGCCATTTGGTCGATCGGTGGCCTTGCGGACACGTGGCGAATTGGTGCTCCCAGTCGATCAGAAAATGGCTCTGGTCGTACCCCTGATTGGCCTTGGACTGCCAACTCCCATTGATCCTGGCTGGACCGATCAAGGTGATGTTGTGCTTAACAGCGCTGGAGACGACCAACTCGGCATCCATATACCCCGCGTCCACCACGTGTTCAGTGGGTAAGAGGTTCTTTTTGGCCAGCGCTTCATGGATGTCGCCAGTACTGGCGACATCTGGAACTTCAGCCGGACCGGAGTGAGTATGTACGATCAGATGAACCGCGTCATCGTCACAGGTCTCGGTGAGATGGACTTTGTATCCGACCCATTGGGTACGGCGTTTGTCGCTGTAATGTGCTTCCGGATCGTAGGGTGAGCAAAGGCGTTCTCCGACCGGGGGTAGTTCTGACCCTGGCCGCCACCGACACCCACCCTCTAACCGCTCGAAATGTTGCGCCCATGCAGTTCGAAAGATGCTGACCAGTGGACGTGCTCGCACCTCCATCATTTCGGGATCGTGCTCCAAAGCATCAAGCAGCAGGAAACCGTCCTGTCCGACCTGTACTGCATACGCTTCCCGCGCGGGTTTCGCGCGCGGAAGCCGGTATTCTTCAATGCGCCGTCCGTAACGCCCCAACCATTCTGGCGGTGTGACCGTAGAGAGCCACGATGGCACAACCGTGGCGAGATCGTTCAGCACGGCGCGCAATGTTTCGCCAACCAGTTCTAGAAGTGAAAGGTCGTGGACGGCAGCGAGGATATGGGTGGAATCAGTGCGCTGTTTCCCACGACTCTTCACGAGACCCCGCTCCTGAAAACGAGCCAACATGGTGTCCAAAAGCAACGCCTCAGCGTTGCCGACGATGAGTCTGAGTCGGAATTCAGAGAGGACACTGAAATGAAATCCCGGGTCGTCCAGTTCCAGGCCAAGTGCATATTTCCAATCGATACGTCCACGGACGGCATCAGCAGCCTGACGGTCGCTGAGATGTTCCAGGTATTGCAGAACGGTCACCAGCGCCAGCCGCCAGGGGGGAAGACCTGGCTGGCCACGGGTGGGAAACAGATGACGAAAGTTTTCGTCGTGGTAGAGCGAACCAAATTCATCGCGCAATTTCATTACCACGCTTCCCTTGGGGAAGGCTGCGCGAGCGGTATGGACGGTGGCTTCCGGAATTGGGCCGACCACTTCAGGTTTGAGGGTCATAGATCATGATGCGCCTTTTAGCCCCACCTGAATTCGCCGACAGTATCCACACCTCGTCCAGATGCCACCGGGAACCCCGACGGGGTTCCCGGTGACGTAAGTCTTCAGTAAAGAGGGGACCGAATTTAATGTACCATTCGCGTAGGATCTCGTGACTGACCTCAATGCCGCGCTGGTGGAGCAATTCCTGAACGTCTCGGTAACTCAGGAGAAATCGGTGATAGAGCCAAACCGCTTGCTGGATGATGGTCATCGGAAAGCGATGGCGGTAGAGTTTCGGGTCAGTCACGGCAGGTCAGCCTACCCCGATCCTGGTTAAGGCCAATGCCAGTAAGTTAAGACGGTAGAGGGGCACTGGCACGCACTTTCCTCGGATAACGGGTCATCTTGATTTTGACGGCTCGAGGGTACGAGCGAGGTCTTCTCGCAGGAAGAACGAGCAACGCGATGTCACCCGTCAGTTGCTCCAGATACTGAGGAAGACGACCCGCTGCCATCACCCACGCACTGAGCCATAACGTCCGGATCAGCAGCAGGCTGGTCCGGTACGAAATTCGTAACGGACTGACCTCCAGTTGATTAGCCACCCGGGCCATTTCTAGACGCACCAAGTTGTACACCACGGCCAGCGCGAACAGTTCTTGCCGAATTCGGTCCGGCGTTTGCGAGCGTAATGCCTCCAGCCGTTCCAGGGTATGCGTGTGCAGTTCATCGAACCCCGTTTCGAGTTCCCAGCGCTGGTGGTACAACTCGATGATTTCAGCCGCCGGGTAGCGCTCGGCGTCCAGCATCGACGTCAGCAGCCACTGTGGTTTGAAGCCCGGGAGCTGATAGCAAATGACGCGGATTCGCATGCTGCATGGCAGCGTCGGGTCAGACCTGCGCGCAGGTCTCCGGAAGGGCACTTCAGCAATCACCTCATTCGGTCCCAGAATTTCCAGCACCGTCCACACCAGGTTACTTTTGGCTCGTACGAGCCAGTGCCGCTCTTCGCCCCGCTGATGATGGCGGTAAAACCGCCTGTAGTCCAAGAGCCCCCGATCGACCATCAGCACACAGTGGTCAGGAAGCTGTTCATCGAAGCCGCTGGAGAGCGATTCCTCGCTCTCCGTGTACGCACCAACCTTCAGATCCAACAGGAAATGCGACCCGAGCGCCATCAGACCGACAACTCGGGTTTGCGGATACGCACTCTCACGGTGTGCGCCACTCGAGGGCAGAGTGAAGTGCGCGCGATTCTCGTCACTATCCGGTACCCGGATTGTCGTGCCATCGATGCCCAGGACTGCCAGATCGCGCCAACGGTGGGCGTCAAGCTGCTCGCGACCATGACGTGTCACAACGGCATCGAACAGGTGTTTGAGTGGGGCGATTCCCAGTCGGTCGCGGGCCTGTACCAGGCCCGCTGAACTGATGGTCGTCTTCCCGCTCTGATCAGGGAGGACCAGATGCAGATGGTCGCACACGGCCTGAATTGACCGGTCACGCAGGAGGGCCATGCCAAGCATCAGCCACACCGCGCGTTCTGCGGGGAGCTTCCGGCGACGAACCGAAGCGGTGCCCGTCGCTTCGACGGCTTGTGTTACCAACACAGCATCTAGGCTCGTCGCGAAGGTGTCGAGATGATCGAGTGGCTGATCGCGGGCCGTGGTCAGCAGTGCGGTGCCAAGATTCATCCTTTATCTTGACACCTTCGCCGGTCTGCCCGAACCCCTTAACTTACTGGCATTGTGGTTAAGGCAACACAACCGTTCAAGCTTCAGGTGGTCGGCCAGATCAACGCTGGCCTGCACACCACCGCCCAACTTTGCCGGGAGCATTCACTCGCTCCCAGCCTGATTCACCGCTGGCGCAAGGAAGTCGAAGGGTTCTGTCAGGTTAATCGAGCGTCATGTGAATTATGAGTCCAAGTGGATCGAGACTTGAGCTATATCTACCCTAACCAGTTCTGAAAACAGTCTATGATTTCGCTTATAACATTATTAGTAGGTAAGTTTTAACTGCAGACTTATTAAAATAAAGTGACATGAGTCACTAAACACTTAACCTGACAGAACCGGCCGCCAACATCTATGCCGATCAACCGACCCGCTGGCCGGAAACCGTTCGCGGCCTGATGGTCCACAGCGCCGAGTGGACACCGGCGATGCGGGCCCGGCTGGGCCGCAACACCATGCAGGAGAAGGTGGACGTTTTGCGCCACTTCGGGTACGGCGTGCCACGCAGCGCGTATGCCCGGCAGAGTGCGCCCAACGACGTCACGCTCATCACCGAGGCCCGGCTCAAACCCTTTCGCCAGGTGGGCGACGCGATGCAACTGGGCGAACTGGCGCTGCACACCCTGCCGTGGCTCGGCGCCGACCTCGCCGCGCTGGACAACACCTTACTGGAGATGCGCGTCACGCTCAGCTACTTCATCGAGCCCAACCCCAGCGAGCGTGGACGTGACCTGCGCTACCGCTACGCCTCTCATGGGCTGCGGTTCGACTTGAAGGGCCGACTGGAGACCCCCGATCACTTCCGGCAACGGATGAATGCCCTGGCACGGCTCGAGAGCCCATACACGCCGGGAGCGCCGGGTGCGTCGGCGGCGTGGGCCATCGGCCCCAAGGTCCGGCAGACGGCGGGCTCGGTGTATTCCGACTGGTGGCAGGGACCGGCCATCGAGCTCGCGGCGTGCGACGCAGTGGCCGTGTTCCCGACCAGCGGCTGGTGGAAGGCCAAAACGCGTGCGCCTTACGTGGACCGGACAGCGCGCTACAGCTTGATCGTCACGCTGCGGACGGTCGATCCAGAGTCCACCGTCGATATCTATACGCCGATCGAGACGGCCATTCAGGCTGAGATCGCCACGTTCATCGAACACTGATCCAGTCCATGCCACGTGAGGAGCTGTCGCAGACTGAACGGGCGTAGGACCACGCTGGTGGGGCCTCAGCCCCCTTAACGGTTCGGCTGCTCTACTGCTGCGCCAGACATCTGTGAAGGTCGATGGCGGCGCGCACGTCAGGATGCCGCCTGATGAACGCCTGGACAGACGGTTCATCCTCCGCGAGGCGAGTGAGGACCAGCGCCAGGACGCCAGCAACGACGTTCAGGCTGGCCCGCAGATGCCGCTGGCTCTCCGGCTCGGGGTGGGTCGATTGTTTCAGGAGACGCATGCCCCCGTGCGAGGCGTCATTCATCCAGGCGTAGAGTCCCGCCTCCCCTTGCTCGGAATAGCCTAATGCTTTCAGCAGCTGATGTTTTTCGGCGGGTCGCCAGCGTCCCGCGCTCACCTTCCCCCTCGCTTTCGCACTGAGGACGGCCCAGTGCGGATGCTGCTGAAGCTGGAGGGTCCGTTTGGCGACGTCGGCCCGGACCGCCTGAACCCGCGCTGACCACTCGGCGCCGTGTACGACGTGCTCCAGACGCCCCAGCTCACCGGCAAGCGCGGCGGCTTGAAGTTCAAAGTCGCGCTGATCGTCCGACATGTCGCTCAGAAACCACCGCGCGAACTGCCCCGCCGCTTCCACCACACTGCGGGAGAGCACGGCCACGGGCGAATGGGGCGCGAACGGCAGGCCGTCCGTCGGCGTCTCAGCCAGGGACCGGGCCGCGTGGGCGTCCAGAGTGAGTTTTCGAAGAAGGCCGACGTACGCCACGCGCTCGTGATCGCGGGCAAACGACTGCTGTTCAAGCTGATGCACAGCGGGCCAGAAGGCTAGGATAATCCGCAGCGCCGAGGATTCCAGCGGGGGGTCGAGGGTCGGCATCCTGTTATCGTGACAGACGCCGGAAACGCGGACCCAGCGCGGTACCGCTGACGTCGGTTACGCTCCCGATACCCCGTCTTCACCACCGCCCCCTAACCTCGCACGAGCTCCCGCACCTCCTGCTGAGCGCCTCGTATCTGGGCCTCTTCGCCACCGTCTTTGCCGAGTGTGGCCTGCTGATCGGCTTTTTCCTGCCAGGTGACAGCCTGCTCCTGACCGCCGGGGTGCTGGCCCAACAGGGCCACCTCCACCTCCCCGGCGTGATGGTGGCGGTGGCGCTTGGGGCGGTGGTCGGCGACAGCACCGGCTACCTAATCGGGCGAAGATTCGGACCCGCCGTGTGCAAGCGTCCGGGCAGCCGCCTGTTCCGGCCCGCCTACGTCGAGCGCACCCAGGTCTTTTTCCGGCGCCACGGTGGCCTGGCCCTGGCGCTGGCCCGCTTCGTGCCGGTCGTCCGCACGGTGGCCCCCACGCTGGCAGGCGTCGGCCAGATGCCCCCCCACGCCCGGTTTCTGGCCTACAACGTCCTGGGTGGGGCGCTGTGGGCGGGTACGGTCCCGCTCCTGGGGTTCTGGCTGGGGGGCCTGATCCCGCAGCTCGACCGCTACATCCTGCTGGTCGTCGGCACCACCGTGCTGGTGAGTCTGATCCCGGTCGGACTGGAGCTGCGCAAACTGAGGACGCGGCGGCCCTGAGCGCGGCCTGCCTGCCTTGCCCAGTCGGGCGGATGGGGCTGCGGGGCCAGTGATTTGGTCGGTCTCAGCGTGGCCCCGGTCGACCGGGGCCACGCTGAGACCGACCGGAGCTCCAGCGGCCCCGCAGCAAACCTTCAGCGGCCCCGCAGGATCAGGCGCGCCACCGCCCCGCCGCTCACGATCAGGCCCCCCAGGTCGTGCGGCAGCGCCACGAACTCGTCTTCCCAGTGGGCGGGTCCGAAGCGGCGTTTGAAGGTTTCCAGGCCATCGAAGTCGTACAGCGATGACAAAGCCGGGCGCAGGCGGTAAGCTAGGCGCTCGGGGGCGCTGACGGCGTCGTCGTCCCAGCCGCGCTGACGGGCCAGCGGCACGCCGCCGAGGGTGGCCAGCCGGGCGCCGCTGGCGCGCAAGGCACCCAGCGCGAAGGCCACCAGGGCCGTGTTGGTCGAGGCCGGGGCCGCTTTTGCCCGCAGGACGTCCTCGAGGTACCAGCCGCCGCGTCCAGGCAACGGGCTGGCCGCGACCAGGCCGACGAGCCGATCCGCGCACCTCGCCTCGAAGTACCGCTTGTGGTCGCTGAATACCAGGGGCCGCAGTTCGAAGATCCAGCGGAAGGTGATGTGCGCCCGGCGTCGCCGGAGCCAGTCGGTCGCTAGGGCCCGCACCTCAGCCTGCCAGCCGGGCGCGCCCCGCTCCTGACCCACCTCCCGCATCACCAGCGCGTCGCGCCGCGCCCGGTTGACCGCTGCGCGTACCCCCGCCCCGGCGTTACCCCGAGCAGGCCAGTCCTGAAGGTGGACGTAGGGCGTGCTGCCCAGCCTCACCGTGCGCAGGCCCACACCCTGGAGCGTGGCGGCGTACTCGGCGCCCACCGGCACCACGCAGGGCTGGGCACCGATCAGCTTGGCCAGGTCGATCAGCGCCCCAGCGAGCGCGGGCCAGGCCGAGGGCGGCGCCAGCGGTTCCCCGGAAGCCACTAGCACGCCGCCGATGCGGGTCAAGCCTAGCCCCCCGTCCTGGCCCGGTAAGCGCAGCGTCCAGGTCATCGACGCCAGGGCCGCCAGGCTCGAGGGGTTGACGGCGTAGCGGGCGTGCCAGCCGAGCAGCGTGCTCAGATCGGCGGGTTCGCAGGTAGCAGCGGATGGTGACAGCGTGCGCGGTGTGGAGGCCATGCCCTACCGTAGTGAGCCCAAGTAGTATCCAGGTAAAATGGGTGGAGGCTGTTCCAGGCGCAGCGCGGCCCGGTCATCTCTGGGAGTATCCCCACTGCGGATGTTCAGGGCTGCGGCCGTGGCCCGGCCACCGCCCCGGCGTCTGTGGCGCTGGAAGCCGTCCCGGCGCGCAGCAGCCGTTCCAGGTCCTGGAACAGCGCCCCGGACGCTTCCGGGCAGTAGAGCGTGACCTCCCAGCCGTCAGCGGACAGGGTCAATGGCAGCACCTCGGCCCGCCCGGCGACGACCGCCTGGAGCTGCTCGAGGCTGACGCCCACCGGCAGCCGGAGGGTCACGCCGGAGGCTCCGCTGGGATGCAGGGTCAGGGTGGCGTCCAGAAAGCGGGCGTTGGGCACCTTGATGGTCCCAGCCTCACCCCGCAGCACCGTGTGGGTCAGGGTCAGGTCCGAGACCCGGCCCCCGTATTCCACGCCGCCGAACGCCCAGGAGCGCACCGTCAGGGCGTCACCGACCTGGAAGGCGCGGCTGGAGGCCAGCACCAGACCGGCCATCACGTTGGCCAGCAGCGACTGCGCTGCTGACCGAGCATCACGGTCAGGACGGTGGTGCCGGTCAGGAGGCCAGTCAACTTCAGCCCGGCGGCCCCCAGGGCCACCAAAACGACGACCACCACGCCGATCACCTGCGCGATCCGGACAGCAGGGCGCAGGTGGCCCAGATTGCCGCGTACCAGGCCACGCTCGGCCAGCCGGGCCGCCGCCCAGAGCACGCTCAGGCCGCCCAGCAAAAGCACCAGGCCGGTCAGCAGCCGGGTGGCCCGGCTGGGAGAAAGGTCCTCGATCAGTAGCGGTGAACTGGCGAACAGCAGCAGCCCCACCAGCAGGGCCATCCAGTACCGGCGCATCAGCGGCTGAACGTGAGGTGGCGGGCGCCGGTCACGCGCCAGCCGACCGATCACCTTGTCCCCCCAGCCTGCCCCTGCCTGCCGCTGCGCGATCAGGTCAGACGTGCGGCAGTGAAAGCAAACTTCTTATCAGATCATCGATTGAATACTCACTTGACTGACTGGACACTCTCTTATAGGATTCTGATCATGGTGTGCAGGGTGCAACGACATGGCTAGGCCAAGAAGTGATGACAAACGCCTGGCGATCCTCTCCGCTGCCCTGCGCACCATTGCCGCGCAGGGACCCGGCGCAGCGACGGCCACAATTGCCAAAGAGGCTGGGGTCTCCAACGGGTCACTCTTTACCTACTTCGAGACGAAGGCGACCCTGCTCAACCATCTCTACCTCAATCTCAAGGCAGAGATGGCGGCAGCGGCCCTGGACGGCCTCCCGGCGGATCAGAAGCTGCGTGAGCAGCTGCATTTCATGTGGGTTCACTGGCTTGACTGGGCCACGTCCTGCCCCGACAAGCGCCGGACGCTCGCACAGCTCGACGTCTCGGAGGAGATCACGGCGGAAAGTCGGGCGGCGGCGCACGGGATGATGGCGGGTGTGGCCCGGCTGCTGGAACAGAGCCGGGAACACGGCCCGATGCGGGCCGTGCCGCTGGCGTTCCTGCTGGCCCTGCTCAGCGCCCTGGCCGACACCACCACTGACTTCATCATCCGTGATCCAGCCAATGCCGAGCATCACCGCGAGGCAGGATTTAACGCCCTCTGGCGCATGATCGCCTGAGCTTTCAATGCCACCACAACATTCTCCGACGCCTTTCCAAGTGTCGGGGCAGTCCATACCGTGGTCCCGGCCTACCACTCTGCACTGCCCATCTATCCAGCAAGGAGAACACCCATGACAGACCAGACATCCGCAATTGAAGCCGCCCAGACCCCAGCCAGCCGCTCGCGGCTGGCCCTCATCACGGGTGCGTCCTCTGGCATCGGTCAGGCCTTCGCCCATCGCCTCGGGGCCGAGGGATATAACCTGATCGTCGTGGGCCGCCGCCGCGAGCGTCTCGAAGACCTCGTCACCGCGCTGCCGGGCGTCAGCGTGCGTCCCCTGGTGGCGGACCTCGCCACCGACGCTGGCGTGCAGGCAGTGGCCAAGATTTGCGCCACGGAGGAACTCAGCCTGCTGGTCAACAACGCGGGCGTCGCGCACTACATGCCCTTCACCGCGCTCCCCGCCGACAAGGCTGGCGAACTCCTGCACGTGAAGGTGGTCGCACCTACGCTGCTGACGCGGGCGGCGGTGCCCGGCATGGTGGCGCGGGGCGAGGCCACCATCATCAACGTGGCGGGCATGCTGGCCTTCGGTGGCCCGGCACCCGCCCAGGGGCGGGCGGTGTACACGGCGACCCTGGCCCACCTCGTGGCCCTGTCGCAGCAACTGCATCAGGAACTGTCTTCCCAGGGTATCCAAGTTCAGGTGCTGTGTCCGGGCGTCGTCGCCACCGAGTTCCACGAACGTCAGGGTATCGACCTGAGCGCATTGCCGCGCATGTCTGCTGAGGACGTGGTGACGGCCAGCCTGCGGGGCCTGACGCTGGGTGAGATGGTCTGCGCGCCGGGTGTCGAACGCGCTGAGCTGCTGGAAGCGGTTTTCGGGGCCGATCTGGCGGCTTTTCACGCGCAGGCTCCCCAGCTTGCGGAGCGATACCGCACGCCCTGATTTGGGTTGTCCTGGTTTCGCCGCCGCAATTGACCGCGCGCCGTTGTTCATCCACCTTCAAACTGCCTCCAGTGGCTGGGCGAGGGAACCCACCGCACCCTGCTGACATCTGGCCGAAGCTGTCTGGAACAGCTTCAGAATCATGACTGGCCGTGTCAGATCAACTCTGGTCTCCCCCGCCCGGTCGGTGGACAGGGTTCCGCCTTTGCCGGGGACGTTCCGCAGACTCAACCGCTAGGGCGCGTGCTGGAAGGTCAATTTCGCTTAGCGGTGTAAAATTTCTGGATCTTGATACTGGTGGCGGATTCAGTACGAGCGCGCAGTTCAGCTCTGAAAGTCATAGGAACTACAGCTCCTACGGCTTCTCTCGGGAATTCGCCACCAGTATCGGATCTTGTCGTTACCCCAGGTAGACCGGGCCCTGAAGGCAGAACATAACCTCCCCTTGTCGACTTATGAGATTTTGCTGCGGCTGGCCGCTTATGACGAGTGCGAGGGCTTTCTCTCTATCTCGAAGCTGGCTGCCACGGTGCTGCTGAGTTCCAGCCGTGTCTCGCGGCTCATCGATGGCTTAGAGCGCCAGGGCCTGATTGAGCGCCGGGCGGGTGAACGTGACGCTCGAGTCAGTGAGGTCGCCCTGAGTCCGCAGGGGCGCGAGGTGTGCGCCGCCGCCGATATCACCCACCGCCGGGTCGTCAATGAACTGTTTTTAGCCAGGCTCTCGGCTCAGGAAGCGGCGGTGTTGGCCCAGGTCTGGCGCAAGGTTCTCGGCGACGTCTCCGTGAGCTTGGGCCGTGACGTGCAGGCCACACCGTTGGAAAACTCAGGGGCTGATCCTCGCTCACCGTCCTGCTAGCGTTATTTCGCATGGCACACCCTGCCTCCAACGATCCAGACCAATAAGGTTCAGCGCGACCGTTGTCTCTTCTCAGCGACACTTCGGGTTTCCCAACAGTATCTCGCAGTGGTCACGGCCCTACACCGGTACCGGGTGGATCGTGATGCTGTCGATCACGGCGGTGGCGATGCGGTTCCTCGTCGCCGAGTCGACTCCAGCCTTCGCGAGCGCCTCGAGCCCGCGGTGCGTGGTGAGGATCAGCCCACCGAGCGCCCCTGCGTCGGAAGCCGGGTCCACCTGGCCCGCGCGCTGCGCCTGCTCCACGAGACGGCGCAGGCTGCCAAGCAGCGTCTCGAAGGTCGCAAGCGACCGGGCCGCGACGGCGTCGTTCTCCCACGCCAGCTCCGCGGTTCCCTTCGCCAGCAGGCAGCCGCGCCGGTCGGTGCAGCTTTCCGGTGACAAAAGCCAGGCGCGGGCGCGATTGAGCGCCTGGTCCTCCGGGCCATCGAGCAGCGCAGCGACGCTTCTCTCGGAGGCCGCGCAGTAATCGTCGAACACCCGCTGGAACAGCGCCTTCTTGTCGCCGAACGCGCCGTAAAGGCTGCCCTTGCTGAGCCCCATCGCCTGTGAGAGGTCATCAACGGATGTGCCGTGGTAGCCGGTCTCCGTGAACGTACAGCGGGCTTTGATCAGCACGTCGTCCTCATTGAACTTCCGCGGTCGTGGCATGCCTACCAAGATACGCCGTTTTGAACACCCGGTCCAGAATATGTATAGTGGACCGTATGTTCAAAACACTCAACGCACCAGACCCTACGGAATTCGCCAACAAGCGCGCCATCGTCACCGGAGGCTCCCGCGGGATCGGGGCGGCCATCGTGCAGCGGCTGCTCGACGGCGGCGCGACCGTAGTCACCACGGCTCGCAACGCCACCGACGAGACCCCGAAGGCCGCGACCTTCATCCAGGGCGACATCAGCACGCTCACAGGTGTCCAAGCCATCGCCGCGGCCGCCCTGGACGCGCTCGGTGGTGTCGACATCGTCGTGAATAACGCGGGTGCAGCGCGCGTCCACCTCGGAGGCATCTCGACCATCCCGGATGAGGAGTGGCTCGACGCCCTCGACCTCAACTATCTCTCCGCGGTTCGGATGACCAATGCACTCCTACCAGCGCTTCGCGAGGCCGGGGCGGGCGGCGCCATCGTCAACATTTCCTCGGCCGCGGCACTTACACCCACACTGCCGCTGGCCCACTACGGCGCCGCCAAGGCAGCGCTCAACGCCTACTCGAAAGCGCTCGCCACTGAACTGGCGCCCGCCGGCATCCGCGTCACCACGGTCGTGCCCGGCACCGTGCTCACCCCAGGCGCCGACGAGATCAGGCAAAACATCGCCGACGCCATGGGCATCTCCCTCGCCGACACCGCCGCCGACATCCCTCTCGGACGTCCCGGCGACCCACGCGATATCGCCGAAGCCGTCGCTTACCTCGTTTCCGACCGGGCCCAATGGGTCACCGGAGTGACCCTGACCGTCGACGGCGGCAAGCTCCCCATCATCTGACCTCCGGACTCAAACGGTCGCGTCCCAGGAGCCTCAACCAAACGCGCGCTCGTGGATGCGTCGGCCGAGGTAAGGGGGCTGCTGTGAGAGAGGAAGACTCCACGAACATCGCGGGATAGACGAGAAGTGGTGAAAGTCTCGAGCCTTTGGCTGGAGCAGTTGACTGACGCACTTTGCTACGCCACCTGACGCCAGTGATGGCCAGATGTCGAGCCAAGTTCGCCTCACTCAAAGGGGATGGTAAGTATGCAAAAAGCAACACAACCGCTGTTAGAGGAATACCAGATAGGCGAACTGACCCTTAAAAACCGGGTCGTCATGGCCTCTATGACGCGCGGCCGTGCCACCAACGCCGGCCTGGTCCCTACTCCCCTGATGGCCGAGTATTACGCGCAGCGGGCTTCGGCGGGGTTGATACTGAGCGAGGGGACCTGGGTTAACCCGCAAGCCATCGGCTTTATCAATGTCCCTGGAATGTACACGCCGGAGCAGGTTGAAGGCTGGAAGGCCGTCACCAACGCCGTGCATGCGAAAGGCGGTCTGATGTTTTCGCAACTCGGCCACCTTGGCTCGGCCTCGCATCCGGATTTTTTTGACGGCGAACTACCGGCTGGGCCTTCGGCCATCAATCCCCAGACCCGCTCTTTTACCCCGGAAGGATTCAAGGACTCCCTGACCCCGCGGGAATTGACGGTCGCAGAAATCAAACAAACCGTTCAAGACTACAAGCAGGCTGCCCAGAATGCGAAGGACGCCAGCTTCGACGGAGTGGAAGTACACGCCCAGGCGGGCCAGCTGATTTCGCAGTTCCTGAGCCTGCACACCAATCAGCGCACCGACGACTACGGCGGCATCATTGAAAACCGCTCCCGTATCGTGTTTGAAATTCTAGATGCGCTGCTGGAAGTCTGGGACAGTACCCGCATCGCCATCAAGTTTGCGCCCGTGGCCCTCAGCTTCGTCGGCATCATGACGCCGGATGAAGAGACCATTCCCCTGTTCATTTATCTGCTGAAGAAGCTGAGCGGGTACAATTTGGCGTATCTGCACATTGTTGGGCCAGCGGCAGACTTAACGGGTACGTCTGTCGAGGCGTTGCAGGACAATTACTTCAATCATTTTCGTCAGAACTACCGTGGCCGGCTGATGGCGAATCTGGGTTTTACCCAGGGATCCGGCAATGCTCTTCTGGAAGCAGGGCTGGCCGATCTGGTCTCCTTCGGGGCTCCTTACATCGCCAATCCGGACCTGGTAGAGCGGTTCGAACACCACCTTTCGCTGGCCGAGAGTGAGCGGGATACGTGGTACTCCAGCCCGAGCGACGAGGAGGGCTATACCGATTATCCGAGAGCAGACGACATCAGCCTGGATAATCAACCCGGTCGCGCCTGAAATAGTCCCAAAGACAACGGTTCCGACAAGGCCTCTTGCCACAACAGGTGTAAGGGCACTGCTATGACCGGTTCTGTCAGGTTAACCGAGCGCCATGTGAATAATGAGAATGGGGTTGTCGGAAGTCAGGGAGGAGGTCAGCTCAGACTACCTAAAGGACCGCAGATATTATGTCTTTAGACAAACTCTGTCATGACTTTTATCCAGAAAACTACAAAAACAAAGTAACATGAGTTACTAAACACTTAACCTGACAGAACCCCAGGGACTGCTCTACCGCGCCTACAGCTTGATCATCACTGCCCGGCGCAACGAACCGGCCCGCTACAAGCAACTGATCAGCTACGTCAAGTCCTTCGGCCTGATGGTCACGGTGGAGGGCGACGCCAACTACGGCTTCACCCTGACGATGGACGGCCCCACCAGCCTATTCGGCGGCACAACCCGCTACGGCCTGAGTCTCGCCAAGTTCCTCCCTGCGCTGCTGCACGTGACCCAGTGGGACCTCTCGGCGGCGCTCAAACCCCGCAAAGACCTGGCCTGGGTGGACCCGAAAGACGACGAATGGTCGTTTCAGCTCACCTCGGAAGACGGCTACGTCAGCCACTACCCGCCGCCCAAGGAGTACGACTCGGCGCTGGAATCCGGCTTCGTGGACCGCTTCCTCAAGCTCGATACACCCTGGCTACTGGAGCGTGAAGTGGACCTGGTGCCCGTGCCCGGCGGCGTGATCATTCCCGACTTCCGGTTGCTGCACCCGGACGAGCGCAGCGTGCTGGTCGAGATCGTCGGGTACTGGCGCCCGGAGTACCTGCCCAAGAAGTTCGAGCGGCTGGGCAAATCGGGGCGCAGCGACGTGATCGTGGCCGTCAGCGAGCGGCTGAACCTGGACAAGGCCGGAGTGAAACTGGAGGCGCTGGGCGGGCAACTGATCTTCTTCAAAGGGGTGCTCGATCCGAAACGGGTGCTGGAATTGGCGGAGCGACTAGCGCAGCAACCGACGGAGGAAAAGAAGCGGGGCCGGAAGCGGGTGACCTGAACGTTCACCCGGTCTGGCGGGCCAGCGCCACCAAACCCGTAGCCGCTGGCAGCCCGCACAGCCGCTCGACCCGTAGCGTCACGCTCCGCCCCTTCACCGCCGCCACCCCCTGCACGATCAGCAGGCTGGCGTCCCGCAGCAGTTGTCGGTGCGCTTCCCAGAGGTCTGGGCTGATGATCGCCTGCACCCGATTTACCCCGTCTTCGAGCACGTAGAAGGCGAAGCCTGCCGCCGTCGGGGGCCGCTGTCGCGCCACCACCAGCCCCGCCGTCCACACCGACTGGCCATGACTGAGACTCCCCAACGCGACGCAGCCTAGATCCCGCAATCTGGAACGGTGCGCGTCGAGCGGATGCCGTCCAGATGGACTGAGCCCGGTGGTCGCGAGGTCCAGGTGGAGGAGTTCGTCGGGGGAGAGGGGAGGGAAGCTCGGTGCCCTCGTTTCCGGACCTAAGAGTCCAGCTCGTCCTGCTGGTCTGGCTTGCCGCAACGTCTCCAGCTCGAACAGTACGGAACGCCGGTCCAGGCCCAGGTTGTCAAAGGCCCCCGCCAGGCCCAATCGCTCCAGTGTGTCTCCGGTGAGCGGTAGCCGGTCGTAAGAGTCTTGCACCGAGCTGAAGCGTCCCCCGGTCAGGCGCTCCTGCACCATCAGCCGGGCGGTATCTTCGCTCAATCCCTCGACGGCGGTGAAGGGCAGGCGCACGCTCCCCAAGGTCTCGGCCCGGTACGCCACGGCGCTACGGTTGAGGTCCACTGGCAACAGTCCGACCCCCCAGCGCTTTGCTTCCTGAGCCAGGGTACTGGCGGGCCACATCCCCGGCGCCTCGGTCAGCAGTCCGGCCAGGAAGGCCGCCGGATGGTGGTGACGCATCCAGGCCGTCGCGTAGCTGTGCAACGCAAACGCATGCGCGTGACTTTCCGCGAAACCGTAGCCTTTGAATGCCGCACACAGCTCGAACACCGCTCTGGCTTCGTGTTCCGGCGCGTCGTGGGTGAACAGGGCACCGATCAGGAAATCCTCGCGTAAGGCGGCCACCTCGTCCGGGTCTTCGGCCTTGCTCAAGCGACTCCGTAACCTGTCCGCTTCCGGCCAGGAAAAGCCCGCGTAGTGGACGGCGATTCTCAGAATCTGCTCCTGGTACATCAGCGTGCCGTGGGTGGGGGCCAGAATCGAGTGCAGGGGTTCGGGACGGAGAGGAACAGCTTCCTCTCCTCTGGCCCGCCGGACATACGGATGCACGGTCCCCGACTGAATCGGACCGGGCCGGACCAGCGCGATCTGGTGGGCCAGTTCGGTCAGGTTCTTCGGCTGGAGCCTGGCCGTCATCTGGACCTGAGCGGGCGACTCGATCTGGAACAGGCCCAGCGTGTCACCCGAAGCGATCCGCTGCCAGACGGCGGGGTCGTCGGGCAGGTCACCGTACTCGACCCACGCTCCGGTCAACCGTAAGGTCTCTTCCCTGGCCCGCTCAAGAGCGGCCAGCATCCGGAGCCCCAGCAAATCCAGCTTGATCAGGCCCAGCGCCTCCACTTCATCTTTGTCGAAGGCCAGCATCCGGATACCGCCTGAACTGCGACTCAGCGGGCTGTACTGGGTCAATGGCGTGCTACTCAGCACCACCCCACCGGAATGCGGGGCGTGGTGCCGGAAGAATCGGGGTTCCATCAAGCTCAAGAGCTTCAGCAGCGCCTCTTTGATCGGGGCGTCGCCCAACACCTCAGAAAAGACGGGCTCAGCCTCTCTGGCCCGGTGCGGACGCAGATGGCGGAAATCCCGGCCCAGGGCACGGCTCAGCCGGTCTCGTAGCTCGGGTGGCAAGCCCAGCGCCCGACCCAGGTCTTGCACGGCAGAGGGGAGCCTGTAGGTGATCCGGTTGGCGACCATCGCCTCGCTGGTACCGCCTTGACCCCAGCGCTCCTCGACCCAGCGCAACACCTGGTCGCGTCTGGAACTGGCGATGTCGATGTCCACGTCGGGCATGGAGGTGCGTCCGGTATGCAGGAAGCGTTCGAAGAGCAGGTTGTGTTTGACCGGGTCCGATAAGGTGATGCCCAGCAGATAGCACAGCACCGAGCCCGCCGCCGAGCCTCGCCCGGCAGCCAGGATGCCGTGAGATCGGCAGTAGTCGGTCACCTCGGCGGCGGTCAGAAAGAACCCAGCCAGTTCCAATTCGCGGACGGTGGTGAGTTCGGCGCGGAGCCGGACAATGACCGCCTGACGTTGCGGCACTGGATACCGGTTTGGCAACGCTGCCCACACCCTGCCTTCAAGCACGTCCTGGGCGGTCTGGCCGGGCGGCAGGACGGGTTCTGGTGAAGACAGGCGTTCAGGGAGTAGATCGAGGGTGCAAGCCAGCGCCAGCTTCTCGGCGTTGAGCAGCGCGTCGGGGAAGGGCAGATGCGTTCCCCAGTGAATCGGTGTGCCGACCTGCTGGCTATCGTTGCGGGGGCGCTCGGCATGGGGCGTCTGGACATCGATGCCCAGCCGCCCGCAGGTCAGGGCGTCGAGCAAGGGGTATTTGTCAGCCTCGCCCATCCGGACTTCCGGGGCCGCCAGGGTGGGCAACTCCAGGTCACGGGCCAGCCCGCGCAGTCCCGCCAGGCGGCGCGACTCGCCAGGGGCCTGGTCATGGGTGAGCTGGACAAAGAGACGCGAGGGAAACAGCTTTCGCAGGTCACGGAGTCGGGCCACCAGCAGAGGCACCTCGTGGCGGGCCAGCAGCACGGTGGGCAGCCCGTGCCGTCCACCCGTCAGGGCGTGAAGGTCGTCGGTTCGGTTTTGCAATGACGCCAGCAGTAAGGCGCTCAGCTCGCCTGATTTCACCTCGGTGATCAACTCGCACAAGGCCGCGTAGCCTGCCCGGTTCTTCGCCAGCAGCACCAGCGGGAATACTTGCGCCAGTGACCGTCCGTGGGCCGGAAACACCACCGGCAGCGTCGCGCCGATGACCGACCCAATCTTCGCGTCCCTGGCGGCCTGGCACAGCTCCACGGCACCGGAGACGCTCAGGTGGTCGGTCAGGCCGACGTGGGTAAAGCCGCGCTGGGCCGCGAGCTGAACCAGTCGCGTCGGGCTGATCGTCGAGCGCCCCTCGGAGAAGTAACTCTGGGCGCCTAACAGCACCTTCAACTCTGGCATTCAGTCCTGAAGGCGGGCCAGCCACCAGCCGCCTCCGATGTCGTGATGCAGCTCGGCGGTCAAGGTTCCGGCCTGGACCAGAAAGCAGTCGCGGGGCCGCTCGCTCAGCCACCATCTCCCTCCGTAGCGCCAGGCGTCGAGCACCTGCACGGCGTAGCGGCGCGATCTCCACAAAACCAGCAGCGGCTGACCGAGTGGAGAAGTCGTCACCTCGATGCGTTCCTGAACCGCTTTCACGACTCGGCTCCGAACAGGGGCACAGGCACGCCTGTGCGGGGGACCGGAATCGGCGTTGGTCGAACATACGGCGTCATGGCGCTCAGCCGCTCGGCCCCGCTGAGCCAGTCCACCCAGGCGTACTGGGCGTCGACGGCGTAGGCGTAGATATCGCGCCACTGAACCCGCACCAACCCCTGGGGAAACCGCTCCAGCACGGCTCTCACCGCGTCCAGCTCGCGCACGTCCGGCCACAGGCCCACCTGACGCGACGGTTGAGCCAGGCCGCTAAGGCCCACCGTCAGTCGGTCCACCCCCAGCGGCAGGGCGGTGCTGCGGTCCAGCAGGGTCAGGGCCGCCCGGATCAGGCTGCGCTCGTCCTGTGGCCCTTTGAGCGGTTTCGTCTCGCTGAGCATCCCGGCTACGGTATCGGCCTGGACGCTCAGATAGGCGCAGGTCCGGCCCCGCAGTTTGTCCAGCAACGGCGGCACCATCTCGTGCAGGGCCGCCTCCACTTCACCCGGTTCGGTGAGCGGATCGTCGAAGCCCAGAATGATCTGGATGACCTCGGACGGCTGAAACAGGGCTACCGTCTCAGTGCGTGGTCCTTTGACGAAGCGCTGTAAGACTTTGGCGGTGTCCACGCCCAGGAAGGCGGTGCGTTGAGCGGCGCTCCAACTCAGCAGATCGGCCAGGCCACGAATCCCCAGAAAGCTCAATTTTTCGATCTGATCAAGGTTCAGGCCCAGAACGTTTAGGTGGCTGATCGGCACCAGGGCCAGGAAAACATGTTCATGGTCTGGATGAACCTCGCGGACCTCACCGGGTTCCGCCCTCAGCGCGGCCAGATGTGCCAGTTCCTGCGACGCGGCCAATCCCACCGGAGCGTGCAGCACCGTCGCCAGTTCGCGGGCTCGCTGAGGCGTGGCGTGCAGGAAGGCCAGACCCCTGGTCTGGCCTTCCACCCTGGGCGAGTATCCGGCATACAACGTCTCCAGCAATTCACGCCAGGCGACCTGCAAGGCGGGCGGGTCGAGGGGTTCGAGATGCAGGGCCGGGCAGCGGTTCAGGGCGGCCACGCTGGAGAGGCCTACTGTCACACCTGCTTGGGCTGCCAGAGGGTTGACCTCCAGCACCCGTCGCCCAGCGCTCAGCACCGCCAACGGCACGCCGGGGTGTCGCCGCAACGCGACGCTCAGTGCCCAGGGCTTTAGAAGCAGGCAGGCGATGGGCATTAACGACTCCGCAGGGTGGTGGGGGCGCTCTGACGGGGCCGCTTCAGGCCCAGAACGCCGATAAATATGCCCTGGACCTGTACCTCGGCAGCCATGAACGCCATCTGGGGCACATCGGGATTCTCGGACACCAGAATGATCTCGTCGTGCATGTGGTACAGCCGTTTCAAGGTGGCCGCCTCGTCGTTGGGCAGCAGCACCACCGCGATCTCCCCATCGAGCACCTCTGCCTGTGGACGCACCAGCACGTAGTCGCCGTCCAGGATGCCGACGCCGATCATGCTCGTCCCACGCACTTCGAGGAGGAAATCTCCGGGCCGCACGCCCATCAGTGCGTCCAGGCTGACGACGGTGCGTTCGGGGTCCTGCTCGGCCAGGATGGGTGGTCCAGCCGCAATCTGACCGTACACCGGAATGCCGTCCCCGGCCACGCGCCGCCCGGTCTCGGTTAACTTGAGCCGCTCGTGCCCGCTACCGCTGAGCTGTTCGAGGTAGCCCAGTGAGCGCAGGGCCTTGACGTGAAAGCTGATGGTCGCGGGTGTGAGGTTGACCGCCTGGGCCAGTTCGGCGGCGCTGGGCGGGCCGCCCTGAGTGCGGGACAGTTGCACCAGACGCATCAATAAGCCGATCCTAAGTTCAGTCAGACGGGGCGGCATGATAGGCTCCTTTAACTATCTAATAGATGTATGATAGTCGCAACCATAGTGCCCCCAGTTACGGTGGGTGTCAAGCGGCACAGGGAGATGAATGGATACAGAAGGTAGTGAGGCACACGGTCCAGCGCGTCAGATCGAGATTCGGATGGTCTTCGCCGAGCAGGTGCGCTACGTCAAAGGCAATCCGGTGCGGGAAGCTGGACCTGACCCGGCGCGGGTGATGGCAGCGCTGCACCCGGAGCTGGAACGGGCGGTGCAGGCGGTCTACGGCGAGCAGACGACGGTGGTGATCAACGAGGGCAAGAGCAGCGATATCCGGTTGACGGGGAACTTCTTCGAGAAGGCGCCGGTCACACGGGCAGCAGTGGGGGCGATGCTGGCGGCGGCGCTGGAGGGACTGGAGTTGGGGGACGAGTAACCCCGCGAGGCACTCAGTGCGAGGGGCCACAGGGCACGGTGATCACCGGCACCCCAGCCCGGTGGTGTCCGGCGCCGCGTGTGAGCAGATCACCTTCCCCGCCCTGTTCACCCGGAAGGTCTCCAGGATCATTATCGACGCCGAGTACCCACCGAAGGGGCCAACGACGTCCAGCACCGTGCCGAGCTGACGGCCCGTGTTTACCGTGTCCACCGCGAGCGTCCACATTGTGCCTGGATAATCCACAGGCCGGAAGCACGACCGACCGGACGCCTCGCTCAGGCACCACAACCGCCTCGGCTGGTCACCGATCATCCTGACCGCCAGGTGCACGCCGAAGTCGTGGGTCTACATCACTTGGGACTGCCCAGCGGGAAAGGCGACAACCCGGTGGCGGCCCCCTCAGCGAAGGTACCCCGCATCCCGCTTGAAGCTCGGCGAAGTGGGTACGAAAGGCGCTGTAAACCTGCTGCCGCTGGTGCATCAAGGCGGCGGGGCTTCACCGCCCCCACGCGACGGGTCGCCTGCGGCGTTAAACCCAGACAGGCGAGCAGGGTGAGGGCCCAGCCGATCATCGGTCTTGCGTTCGCATTGAGCCTGAAGCCACGGGGACCGACTGATGTGGACGTGATCGCTGGGGGGCCACTTGCTTCCCCGGATGCCACCGATTGATTCGATTTTCGTTGGCCTTCGCGTACCACACCGAGTAGGGTCCTGAGCGACCAGCACACCTTCAAGCTCTTGTCGCGGGGCGACCCGGCACCGTGGGCCGCCCCGCACACCCGTGGGCCCCGAACGTGACAGGCTCGGCGCATGTCATCCCGCCTGATCGTGCATCTGGATATGGACGCGTTTTACGCCAGCGTGGAGGTGCGTGAGCAGCCGGAGCTGGCCGAGCAGCCGGTGGCCGTGATCGCCACGGCCCGGCGTGGAGCCGTGATGACCGCCAACTATGTGGCCCGCACCTACGGCGTGCACAGCGCCATGCCGGTGCACCAGGCCACCCGGCGCTGCCCGGCCCTGGTGCTGATCCCCGCCCGGATGGAGCTGTACCGCGAAGTCTCGACGCAGATTCACGCCGTCTTCGCCCGCGTGACCCCGCTGATCGAGCCGCTGGCCCTTGACGAGGCGTACCTAGACGTCAGCCGCGAAGGCCGCACCCTGGCCGATGCCGCCGAACTGGCCCGCGAGCTTCAGGAGGCGATTCTTGCCGAAACCCGGCTGACGGCCTCCGCCGGGGGCGCCCACAACAAGTTCCTCGCCAAGCTGGGCAGCGGTCTGCACAAGCCCGCAGGACTCACCGTGATCCGACCTGAAGAAGTGGACGACCTGCTCGACTCACTCTCCGTCGAGGACTTCTACGGCGTCGGCCCGGTCACCGCCCGCAAACTCCAGGCGCAGGGGGTCCGCACCGGAGCCGACCTGCGGCGTCAGGACCGGGTGCGCCTCCAGGGTCTGCTCGGCAAGCTGGGCACGCAGCTCTACGACCTGGTGCG
The DNA here is from genome assembly GCA_025351785.1 of Flavobacterium sp. Classification (GTDB taxonomy): domain Bacteria; phylum Bacteroidota; class Bacteroidia; order Flavobacteriales; family Flavobacteriaceae; genus Flavobacterium. The sequence continues at coordinate 1,919 of JANXVF010000115.1, read as the reverse complement.
GGGGCTCGACGAGCGGCCCGTCGAACCTGACCGGGCTACCCGGTCAGTCGGCGTGGAGCACACCTTCGAGACGGACCGGCATACCCTGGACGCGTTGCGAAGCGAGCTGAGCACGGTCGCCTCGGTACTCGAAGCCCGCTTGCAGGGGCGCCACCTGGCCGGGCGCACCGTGACCCTGAAGTTGCGCTACAGCGACTGGTCCCTGGTGACGCGGCAGAGTACCGGGCTGGTCCCGGTCTGGCAGGCTGGCGATCTGGAACGCCGGGGCTTAGCACTCCTCACCGACGAACTCCTCGCCAGGCAGGGCGTGCGGTTACTGGGCCTGAGCGTGAGTAACTTCAGTGCGCCGGGGAGCGAGGTGTTGCTGTGACCCGGTCCTCTCCCGCCGCTCGTTCAAAGAAACATATTGTTTGAAATCGTTGAGATTGCGAATGGCCCGTAGCACCTCCTGGTGATGCGGATCGAGGGCGATGAAGCCCTGGATGAGCGACTTGATCATCGCCTCCTCGTTGTCGAACACCGTCCCGGTAGTGTGTCTGATGCGGGTGGCCAGGGTGCGGCGCCCCTTGACGGCCCGCTCCAGCGCGGCTTCGTCGTAGCCAAGGGTCTCTTCAAGGCAAGACGTGCCCGACGAGTACACCGCTTGGGTCTTCTCTTCCGGATCGTCGCTTGCTTCCCAGCTTTATGCTCGCAGCGGCGTAGGTCACAGCGGCTTTTGGCGTCATACACCCGGTAGCGAACGATGGTGAACGGAACACCGGGCTCGACCGGCCCTTTGGCTTTCTGGCCGATGCACGCCAGATGGAGGGGGTAATCTCGCAGGACTTGACGGGGGAGATCAGGCAAGACAGAACGGTTGTGTTGCCTTAACTGGTTCGGCGGCAGGCTAAGGGTAGGGGTGGCTTGAACCTCAGGCCACTCCTGCCGCGACCATTGACCACGATTGGAAAGCGACTGGCTGATTGCTTCTTCTGGTCGCGGCGGAAACGCTGGTGCGGATGTGATGGCGAAGGTTCTCGATCCGGGCATGCAGTTGCAGGAATTCCTGGGCTCGCCTCCTCTGTCTGAATCCCTGTTGTTGCCGTTCCTGACGTCGTGTAAGTCGGTGCGATTGCTCGATCACATTGTTGCAGCGGGCCGTGGAAATCACCTGCTGATGCTTGACGTCAGCCAAACTCGGGATCTCCCGGATCGCGGCTCGGTAACTGCGAAGTTGGTCGGTATGAATGGCCTCTGGAACGTCGTATTCAACCAGCAGCCTGGTCAGGAAGGCGTTCGCAGCGTTGGTATCCCGGTGCTTCTGAAGCAGAATGTCGAGCACGAAGCGGTGCTCGTCCACAGCCCTCCAGAGCCAGTGACGAACACCATCGACGTTCGTGCAGACCTCGTTCAAAAACCAGCGGGGACCCCGGCGAGGTTTCCGCTGGCGCAGTTTTTCGGCGAACAGTGGCCCGAAGCGGACAGCCGTGAGAGCACCTCCGGCGTAGGCAGCTCGGCGGGCCAGCCGTAGGCGTCCGTCGGCCACTGTTCTATAGCGGGGCGTGGGTCAGCGAGTTCGTCAACCTCCGGGTGGCGGATTTGCATTTCAATCTTGATCCGCCGCAGCTCCGTATCGCTCAGGCCAAGAGCGGCAGTCCCCCTCATCCGCCTCCATCCCCACCGCTCCCCTCACCTCTGTGTACTCCCCCGTTTCTGCTTGAGCCTTCGTCCCCGCTCTCTGCTCTCCCCGCCCAGGCTCAGGCCCAGGCGATGAACAAAGGAGTGGTCGCTGACCTCGCCACTGATCTGGCCGCCCTGGCTACGCGCCCGCCGCGCAGGCGCCACGCCCCGCAGGGCACCCCATCAAAGGACACCCACCCACCACATGCTCCGCGTCCTGGCCGGGCTGAGAGTGGAGTCCTCGCGCCCGGCTGCCCTGC
>JANXVF010000044.1 GCA_025351785.1 Flavobacterium sp. | reverse complement strand
TACGGAAAATTAATCAAACAAATAGCACCAGCAGGTCAGGGTTGGGACGGAACCTATAACGGACAACTTATGCCATCAACAGATTACTGGTTTACAGTAGATTATTTAGAACAAAATATTGCAAAACAATTTAAAGCCCATTTTGCAATGAAACGTTAAATATTTTAAATATCATAATTAAAAAAAGGATACATTTTGTATCCTTTTTTTAGGTATTTAACCTGACTAAATTATAGTTAAATAGTTTTTTATTTTAAAATTTTGTAAATAAAATTATCACTAGGGCTAATTTTTATATTTATAAAACCAACTCCATTTTCTACTTTCAATATATTTTTTGATCCAAATAATTGGTCTTCTATTTTATAATTTCCATCTTCTAATTTCCAGGTAGAAATAATTTGAGAAGGAATTTTTAAATTAAATGTACTAGTAGTTAACCATGAAAAATTAGTCACTATTATTAATTTTTCGTTTTGTGAGTAACGAACATAAGAATAAATTCCAGAATCAAAACCATCAGTTAAATTTCGATTTGAGCTTTGAATCTCATTAAATTTCCCCATTAATGCAGAACTATTTTTAGTAAAATTCAATAAACGTTTATAAAAATCACGAAGTTTTTTTTCACTGTCCGATAATTGTCCACCATCAAATTTTCCGCCGTTCATCCAACGTTGATGATTAGGAACACCAATATAATCAAAAATAGATGTACGAGAATGAGTACCAAAACCTGCATTTTCGTTTCCAGCTTCGCCAACTTCTTGACCAAAATAAATCATTGTAGGCGACGAACCGATTGTTGCAGAAACAACCATTAATGGTTTGCCTTTTTCAGCAGTTCCTGCAAACTCTGGACTTGCTAAGCGTTGCTCATCGTGATTGTCCAAAAAATGCAACATATGATGTTCTATATCAAACATGTTTTTTTGAATTTCAGTCAGTCCGTCAGGCGATTTTTTACCTTGAATTATATCTTTCAAATAATCATAAGTGGCAACTTTGTCATACAAATAATCCATTTTACCTAGCTTTATGTAGTTTCGATATTGAGCAGGATTATAAACTTCGGCCATTAAAAATGAATTTGGATTTTTAGATTTTATAGCACTATTCATATAGCTCCAAAACTCATATGGAACCATCTCAGCCATGTCATATCTAAAACCATCAACTCCTTTTGCCGTCCAATATAAGGCTATATCTCGAAATTTTTTCCAAGAATTTGGCACACTTTTATCCTTCCAAAATGCAAAATGTTCATTTACAGATTTAGAATCAAAATTAGACGGTAATTCAGGAAAATCTTTTGTTCCATCAGGTTTTATTCCATAATTTACTTTCACTGTTTCATACCAATCATTAATATCTGGTTTAGCAAGTCGAGAGCCATTTCCCGTCCATTTGGCTGGATTTTCGATAAATTTACCATCAATTAACACATTTTTTTCGCCATTTAATGGTTTATAATTATCTGATGTTGGAACTTGAAAAGGCTGTCCAGGTATGTAATAAAAATTATTATTTCTAGCATATTCTAATGAAATATCATCGGTAGCTCCAAAATCTTGAACACCTTTCGGATTTGATTTTCCTTCATATTTTCGGGCGATATGGTTAGGAACAATATCTATAATAACTTTTAAACCATTTTTGTGTGTTTTCGCAATTAAATTTTCAAATTCTTCCAATCGTTTTGACGGATTTACCGCTAAATCTGGATTTACATTATAATAGTCTTTTACTGCATATGGTGAACCAGCACGACCTTTTACTACCTCGGGATCATCATTAGAAATTCCGATGGCAGTATAATCATTTACTAATGCATGATGTGGAACTCCAGTATACCAAATATAATCGACACCAAGGTTTTTTATTTCTGTTAAAGCCTTGTCTGTAAAGTCATTAAATTTTCCGACACCATTTTCTTGTATTGTTCCCCAAGGCTTATTTGTTGTATTTTTGTTTCCAAACAATCTAGTGAAAACCTGATAAATAATTACTTTTTTTTCTGACACTACTTGTTTTTTTAAAGTTATTTTTTTTTGGGGTTGTGAATACGAGTTTGCTATAAATCCAACAAAGGCAAATAAAATTATGTTTTTCATATTAATATGTTTGATAATATAGCAAATATAAAAATTTGAAATCCATTTCAAACATAAAAATATCTTAATAAGGACTTTCGGTAAGTCTATTTTTATAAATTTGCTAAAAATAATTTCCTTGAAAAAATATTGTTTCTTTTTACTAATTGTTTTATTTTATAATACAATTGGATTTGCTCAAAAAACGGGTAAAATAATTATTGAAAATGCCGATTTTCAAGACGTTAATGAATATGAACTCCCTGGCGCATTTTTATTGACTGGAAATGTAAAAGCAAATCATGATGGTGTAATCATGACTTGCAACAAGGCATATTATTATAAAGACGAAAATTATATAAAAGCCTTTGGAAATGTCCAGATGGTTCAAGGTGACACCTTATTTTTAAATAGTAAATATGCCGAATATAACGGAAATTTAAAACAAGCTTATGCAACTGGAGATGTTATTATGCGATCACCAGAATCTACTTTGGTTACCGATACTATAAATTTTGACCGATTGAAACAAGAGGTATTTTATAGAAGTTATGGGACAATTACTAACAAAGAGAATACTTTAAAAAGTAAGTCTGGAAGATATTATTTAAATCAAAAAAAATATCAATTTTTAACTGCGGTAGTTTTGACTAATCCAGAATATGTTATAAAATCGAATCATTTAGATTTTTATACCAGTTCGGGACATTCTTATCTTTTTGGACCTTCAACTATTACAGGTAAAGAAAATTATATTTATACAGAAAATGGATTTTATAATACTAAACAAAACGTTGGACATTTTAAGCGAAAATCATTTATAAAATATAAAGATAGATTAATTGAAGGCGATAGTTTATATTATGATAGAAAACGCGAATTTGCATCGGGAACCAATAACGTGAAAATTACAGACTCGATAAACAAAGCCATTATAAGAGGAAATTATGGCGAAGTTTACAAAAATAAGGACTCTCTTTTTATAACTAAGCATGCCAACATTAGATATATGATGGAAAAAGATTCTATGTTTATTCATGCCAAAAAAATAATAGTAACTGGAAAAACAGGAGAACGAATTGTAAGAGGTTTTAACAATGTGAGATTTTTTAAAACAGACATGAGTGGAAAATGTGATTCGTTACATTCCAACCAAAAAGTGGCTTTAACAAAACTAATTGGAAAACCCATACTTTGGAATTTTGAAAATCAAATGACAGGCGATGTCATGCATCTTATTGGAAATAATACTACCCAAAAGCTCGATTCTTTAAAAGTTTTAAACAATGCTTTTATAGTCTCAAAGGACACTTTAGGCATTGGTTACAACCAAGTTAAAGGTCAAAATTTATATGGAAAATTCAAACTTAATAAATTATATGAAGTAGATGTTGTTAAGAATACAGAGGTCATTTATTATATGCGTAATGATAAAAACGAGCTTATCGGAATAAATAAAAATGTAAGCAGTAAAATTAATATGCAAATTGATGATACCAGTAAAATAGATACCATAACATTTTTTAATCAGGTTGATGGAGATATTTACCCAGAAAAAGATTTGCCCGAAAACGCCCGGAAATTAAGAGGATTTACTTGGCGTGGAGAGGAGAGAATAAAATCAAAAGAAGAAATTTTTCCGTCTGACGAAGTCGATGCTGATATGAAAATTCAAGAGGCCAAAAAAATTGAAATGAATAAAGAAGATGTTCCTATGAAAGTAAGAAAAGAAACATTGAATTATGATAAAAAGAAAAAAAATAAATAATTTTTCAAATGTTTTCAAAAGTCGCAATAAGACCTTTAATACTATTAATTAAGTTTTATCAACAAGCCATATCCCCTTTTACACCCTCGAGTTGTAGGTTTGATCCCACTTGCTCAAGCTATTTTATTCAAGCATTGCAAATTCACGGATTTTTTTTAGGAAATTATTTAGGAATAAAAAGGATATTGAGTTGTAACCCATGGGGAAAATCGGGTTATGACCCAGTTCCCGAAAAAAAGTAAATTCACAAAATAGTAAAATATTTAAAATAAGTTTAGTTAAAATACCTAAATTTGAAATCGAATAATTAATCAATTATTAAATAAAATGATTTGGAATTTTCCTGAAGGAATACATATCGGACCTTTAAATATCCGATTTTACAGTCTAATGTTTGTAGTGGCTTTCGGATTGGGTTTTCAAATCATGAAGCACATTTTCATAAAAGATAAAGAGCCACTAGATAAATTAGACACATTATTTATTTGGACCGTTTTAGCCACACTTTTAGGGGCACGATTAGGGCAAGTATTTTTTTATGATTGGGAATATTTTAGAAATAATCCTTGGGAAATTTTATTGCCTATTAAACTACAACCTGAATTTCATTTTACAGGGTTTGCAGGACTTGCCAGTCATGGAGCAGCAATATCTATAATTATAGTGATGTATTTTTATGCTAAAAATGTTATTCAACAACCGTTGCTTTGGGTTTTAGATAGAGTGGTAATTCCTGTAGCAAGTGGAGCAATTTTTGTTAGAATTGGAAATTTTTTCAATTCAGAAATTGTAGGTACAGTTACTCACAATACTATTTTTGGGATAAAATTTATAAGAGATTTTTTTTCTGCTCAAGATGCAGTGAGTAAAACAGGAATTCAAAATCCTGAACTAGCTTATAAGGCTATTGAAAGCAATCCAAAATTTTCAAATTTATTAGCCCAAATCCCATTGAAACATCCTGCGCAGTTGTACGAATCATTTTGTTATATTTTTGTTTTTTTTATTCTTTTTTACTTATACTGGAAAACAAATGCTAAAGAAAAACTGGGTTTAATTTTTGGATCGTTCTTAATTTTGCTTTGGTCTGTTCGTTTTGTTGTTGAATTTGTAAAAGGAAGTCAAGGCGGATTTGAAGAAAGTTTCGGAATCTTTTCTACAGGACAATGGCTTAGTATTCCCTTTATAATTATAGGATTCTATTTCTTTTTTAAAGCTAAACCATCGAGTTTAAAAATAGTATAGGATAAAATTATTTATAAGAATAATATCTTGCTCTTAGCAAATTTATTTTCACGTATTGAATATGACTCAAATAAAACTAGTTTTTAGGTTCTAAAACAGATTGTTTTCGTTCTTTTTTATGCAATGAAATATAAGTACTAAAATCAATTTCAAAACTGTTACTTAAAGTTTCAAAAAGCTCAAAATTTGATGAAGCTTTCAAATTTTCTTAAACTATTCCCTCAAATACTTTAGCTTTAAAGCAACTTCCGTAAGCTATAAATCTAAATTTTTTATTAATTAAATTCTAATTGTTTTGTAATTAAGTACGAATTATCAAATTGATTAAAAAAGAATTTTATAATTTTTTACTAATTAATTTCAATTTTATCGAATAATAGGCGCACATAAATTTTATTATATACAAAAAAAGGAGCAACATTAAGAAACTCCTAGATTAAGATTAATTATGGATAGTGTTACATCATGTTTAATTAAGTGAAAATCCAGCTTGAGCAAACGTATTGCCTTGTTTCATGTCTCCAGTTGTAAATCCTTTTTTGAACCAATACATTCTTTGTTCAGATGAGCCATGAGTAAATGATTCTTGATTTACATGTCCTTGCATTTTACTTTGAATTGCGTCATCGCCTACAGCATTTGCTGCGCTCAAAGCTTCATCTATATCGCCAGCTTCAATATATTGAGAATTATATTTAGCCCAAACTCCGGCATAAAAATCTGCTTGGAGTTCTAAACATACAGAAAGTTTATTCGATTCTGCTTCACTTTTTCCAGCTTGCAATTGTCTCATTTTATCTGATGTTCCTAAAAGAGTTTGTACATGATGTCCTACTTCGTGAGCTATAACATAAGCAGTTGCAAAATCGCCACCTTTTGCTCCAAAACGGGTTTTGAGTTCTTTCATAAATTCTAAATCTATATAAACTTTTTTATCACCAGGACAATAAAAAGGTCCTGAAGCTGCGGTTGCACTTCCGCATGCAGTTTCTACATTATCAGAAAATAAAACCATTTTAGGCTCTTCATATTGAGCGCCCATTTCATTAAAAATTTTATTCCAAGTATCTTCTGTATAAGCAAAAATTGTTTTTGCAAAATCGCCTGTTTCTTTTTGTTCCGCAGTCAACTCAGTAGGTTCACCAGAACTTTGCGATGTTTGTTGTTGCTGACTTTGTTGTATAGTATCAACAAGTGGTGCAGCTTGAGGAAAAAATGCTTTTATCAAAAAAAAGACAATAGCAATCACGCCACCGCCAGCTGCAATTTTGCCACCACCTGAGCCACGTCGATCTTCTACATTATCACTTTGACGATTTCCAATCCATTTCATATAATATTGTTTTAAATTTATTTTTAGTTTTTAATCCATTTTGAAATAATTTCTTCCAAAATTTCTTTTACAATTGGTTTTGATGCGTAGTCATTCATCCCAGCTTCAATACATTTTTCTTTTTCACCTATAACTGTTCCTGCTGTTAATGCAATTATAGGAGTATGATTTCCTTTTTTAATTTTTCTTATTTCAAGTGTTGCCTCATAGCCATTCATTACTGGCATTTGAATATCCATTAGGATTAAATCTGGAAATAGAACTTTGAATTTTTCGACTCCTTCTTTTCCGTTTACGGCTTCAAATATAGTAACATTTGGCAAAATTTGTTTTACTAAAGTTTTTGCGAGCAACATATTTATTTTATTATCTTCAATGATGAGTATTTTGAAGTTTTCTTGTCCATAATTTATAGTTTCTCTTTCCTTTACAACAAAATCAATATTTTCGGGGACTTCAAGTGTATTTTCGTCTGAAGTTTTTAGGATAATATTAAAATAAAAATTACTCCCTTTTCCAAGTTCGCTTTCTAAATGTAGTCTGCTATTCATTAAAGATAGTAGCTGATTTGATATAGAAAGTCCAAGTCCTGTTCCTCCAAATCTGCGCGTTGTAGAATTATCTCCTTGTGAAAAGGCATCAAATATTTTTTCTTGAAAATCTTTTTTTATGCCAATTCCATTATCTTTAACAGAAAAGCAAATTTCGTTTTCATCATCGCTGATCGAATTAATATTAGTTATAGTAAGTTTTACAAATCCATTTTCTGTAAATTTTACTGCGTTTCCTAATAAATTTATCAAAATTTGTTTTATTCTAACGATATCAGCCCAAACATATTTTGGAACATTTGGATTTATATCTAAAATCAAATCTAATTTTTTATTATTTGCATCATATTTTACTAATTCAATTACTTGATTTACTAAATTTTTTAAATCGTATTTTCTAATATCTAAATCTAATTTACCAGATTCTATTTTTGAGAAATCTAAGATATCGTTTATAATTCCCATCAATGAGTGAGCTGATTCATTGATGGTATTCATATAATTTTTCTGGATTGATTCTAACTTTGTATGTTTTAATAAATCGGTAAAGCCAATAATTCCGTTTAATGGGGTTCTAATTTCATGACTCATGTTGGCCAAAAACTCTGATTTTGCTTTATTGGCTGCCTCAGCATAATTTTTATCTTTTATTGCATTTTCTACTTCGACTCTTTTAGTAATATCAATAAAAATTCCCACTACATAATCGATCTCGTTATTTTTAATTATTGGTTCTCCAAATTCTTCAATCCAAACTGGATTTCCATTTTTATGAATAATTCTATAAATTAAGTGAAATTTTTGTTTTTGAACTCGCAAAGTTTTCTCAGATTCTAAAATTATATGTCTGTCTTCTGGGTGGATTAAATCAACATAAAAAATTTTGTTTTCTAAAAATAATGTTTTTTCATAACCTGTGATTTTTTCAATTTCGTCGTTCAAATAATTTTTTGACCATTTTTCATCATAATTTGATAAATGTACTGTTCCTGGAATATTGGTTGCTAATAGTTTAAATCGTTCCTCACTCTCTAATAAAATGCTCTCATTAATATTCCTCTCTAATGCTGATGATAAATTGTTAGCTAGCGTTCTTAAAATATTTATTTCATCATCTGACCATATTCTTTCTTTTTTACAATCGTCAAAACCAATAAATCCATAAAAAGTATTTTTCACAAAAATAGGCAACCTTAGCAACGAAATAATTTTTCGATCTTGTAAACTTTTTTTTGCTAAAGATTCTTCTAATTCACTTACAATAAAACTGTATTCTTTATTTTCATATAAAATTGATAGTAATTCTATGAAATTTTCATTTGGAAAATTCATTAAATCTTTGTTAAGAATTTGACTGTTTGCATTTTCTAAAACCCATTCATAAGTAAGTTTTACAGACTTTGTCTCCTCATTATTTATAAAAAAATGTACTCTGTCAACTTTTGTAGCGTTACCAATTATTGATAATATTTCATTACAAATGGAATCAATATTTTTAGTTTTAAGTAATAGATTTGTAATATTTGTAGTCGCAGTTAACAATTCGCTTTTGTAAGCTAATTTTTTTTCAGTTTTAATACGATTGTTGGTTTCAATTGCTAAAGCAATATAATCAGCAATTGAACGCACAAAATTTATATCCTCATTATCCCATTGCTTTATTTTTGTTGTGGTTTCTAAACACAAAACCCCAGTGAGATTTCCGTTTAAATAAATTGGAGTGTCCAGCAATGATTTAATTTTATTTTCTGGAAAATAATTTACGCAAAACTCTTTGGTGATTTCACTTTTAAAAACATCTGATGCAACTATTTGAACTTCGTTTTCTAGAGCGTTAAAATATATTGGAAAGTCTTTTTTTAACAATTTTGATCCGTTTCGATAAGTATCTAAATTTGCTACATATAGACTATTACACTCAATATATTTTGGAGTATAAGTCCAATAACCAACCCTATTTACATCAATTTTTTTTGATAAAATTTTTAACAAATCAGTTAAATAGTAATTAAAATCGCTCGATGTAAAACTATTTTTTAATGTAATATCTTTTAAAGTATCGTTGTAGGTTTTTATTTTTTTTTGTTTTTGTAAACGTTCTATTTCTAATTCTTTTATCAAAGTTATATCTCTCGCAATTACTGTAAAACCTTGAACTTTTCGGTTAGAATTTCTTTTTATAGTAACATTTTGTGATAACCAAATTGATTTTCCGGTTTTATTTAAAATCGGGAATATTAATGTTGGAAGCTCGTTAATATCGTCTGAAGGATTTGTATAAAATTCGGAAACTTTCTGTTTGAAGTCAGGTCTAATTAAATCAGTAAAATGTTTTCCTTTAAACTCCTCAAGTTTGTAACCAGTAACTACTTCAGAATGTTTGTTTATGAAAGTATAATTACCTAAGTTATCGGTTTCGAAAATTACATCATTTGCATTTTCGATTAAATTTTCAAACTGAGTTTGTATGTTCATTTGGGCTGTAACATCTTGTCCTATACCGATTATTAAATCTTCAGAAAATTTTCTGTCCTTCCATTGTATAAATTTGTAATCCCCATTTTTACATTTTAATTTGCGAATATGAAATTTGTTATCAATATAATCCTCGTGATAATCTTCACCAATAAATTCTTCATCTTCGGTAAGATTCCAAAATCCAAATCCCATTACTTCTTCTTTGGTGTATCCTAGAAGTTCGGTAATTTGATCACTACAAAAAGATAGTTCCCCTTTTTTATTGGTTGCTATTGTGAGAATGTTTCCTTTATTCACAATTTCATTTGCAAACAAAAATTTGTTTTTTATTTTAAATGCAAATGTCGAGATGTAAACGATTACTATTAAAAGGATAAATAAAAGAAACCAATATTTAAGTAAAAAAATCTTTATAAAAATCAGGGAATATTTTCCAATATTTAAGGATACAAAAAGTGACAAATAATCACTAAATTCTGACAGTAAGTGTAGGTTGAAATAGAGTTGCATTTTTATATCTTAATCAAAATTTAGACTAAGGTACAAAAAAAATCATTCGCAAAATTAAATTAAAACCATTTCAAAAATTCTTTAATATATTTTAATTTAGTACCATAAGGAGCATATCTGAATGGTAAATCTAACCACAACCCTTTGCTAACCACAGATTTTTTGTGAGAAAAAGTATCAAAACTTCGTTTCCCATGATAAGCTCCAATACCGCTATTTCCTACACCTCCAAACGGTAATTTGGAATTTGAAAAATGAATAATTGTATCGTTTATTACGCCACCACCAAAGGAATATTTTTTTATTATTTTTGAAGCCCAATTTTTATTTTTAGAAAAAACATACAAGGATAAAGGTTTTTCATATTTTGAAATTATGGTATCAATTTCAGTTTCGTCAGTATAACTAATTATGGGAAGTATTGGGCCAAAAATTTCATCTTTCATAACTAAACTTTCAAATTTAGATTCATCTAGAAGAGTAGGAGCAATGTAGTTGTCGTTTTTATTTGTTTGACCGCCGTGTAAAACAACTTCACTATCAAGAAATTGTGTAAGTCTCATCCAATTTTTTTGGTTAACTATTCTAGGAAAATCTGGAGATATTTCAGGATTTTTTCCATAAGCTAATTCTATTTCTAGCTTTAAAAATTCAACTAATTGTAGTTTAATTTTATGATGTACCAATAAATAATCAGGAGCAATACAAGTTTGTCCTGCATTTAAAAATTTTCCCCAAACTATTCTTTTAGCCGTTAATTTTAAATTGCAGTCAAAACTTACAATACAGGGGTTTTTTCCACCAAGCTCTAGTGTTACTGGGGTTAAAAATACTGCTGCTGCCTTAGCAACAATTTTTCCGACAGAAACACTTCCTGTAAAAAATATGTAATCCCAGCGTTTTGTAAGTAATTGCTCAGCTACAGTAGCATCACCTTGAACAACTTCAACATGATTTTTATCGAAGGTTTCAACAATTATTTTCGATATTATTTTTGAAGTATTAACAGTGAGTTCAGAAGGTTTTAAAACCACTTGATTTCCCGATGCAACTGCTGCAATTAAAGGACAAAGTGCCAGTTGATATGGATAATTCCATGGAGCAATAATTAATACTTTTCCATATGGTTCGCTCAAGATATAATCAAAAGAAGGGAAATTTAATATCGAAGGAAAAACATTTTTTGGTTTTGACCAATTATTGATATTTTTTATCGTATTTATTAAGTCGGTTGTTACATAACTTGTTTCAGTTAATATGGTTTCAAATTCCGATTTTTTGAAATCTAAATATAAGGCGTCAACAATTTCCTGTTGGTATTTTGTAATACATTCTAAAAGATTTTTTAAGGTTTTTTTTCTGTATGAAACATCATTTTTAAAATCCATTCTCTACTATTTATTTAATTATAAAAATGAAAATTTATAACCAGTATAAACATCACCTTGTTTAGAATCATTAATTAAAGCTGTAATAATTGAACCCGATCCTAAATAAAATCCTCCAACTCTGAAACCAATTCCTGACGAAAACCCAGAGATTTGAGTATTGTTAAACGGAGCAAAAACTTCAAAAAAACCAGTGTCAAACCGTGGCGTTACACTTATAATATTTTGTGCTGTTATTTGATCATTTTGACTGTTATTATTTAATTTTTGTTGGATCAATCCAGAAACAAAAAATTTAGGAATTAATTTTACATCTACATACAAATTTAATGTTGTAGGCAACTTAACTTTAAAATTCTTATCTCTATTTTGCTCGGTTAAGTAACCACTATTTAATAATATTGTTTCTATTTGTTGTAAACTGTTTACATTTTGAAATTGATTTAAATTTAAACTTTGAGTTCCTTGAATTTTTAATAAATAGTTTTTAGAGCTGTTATTATCATCTTTAAAAGTCATCGAGCCAATATTTTTTATTGATAACCCAAAGTTTAATTTATACTTATTCGAGTTTCTTTTTGGGTTTGATTCGGGTAAATCCTTCCACTGATAGTTTATTCCAATATCTCCCGAAAATCCATTTAATCCGCCAAAAATAGATTTTGTATAATCGTTAAAATTTGTAAAACTGTTTGTCAATCCGCCAGAATATGCAATATTTAAATTAGCATTAGTATCTCTTAATTCCGCCTGACCATTCAAATTATTTACAACTATTGTACCTTGAAATTTATCGAGTCCTAAATTTGCGAATGAACCCGGAAAAAGCATTTTTAATGTAGTTCCAATATTTAGTTTATGGGTTGCATTATTAAAAATATTCATAGCACCAGTAAATCCGATTTCGCCCCATGTAGTTCCGTTAACTCTTTGATTATAATTATTATTTACAGTAGAAGCTGAACCAAAAATACTATTTGCGGCACCGTTTGTAAGTGCATCGCCTAGATGAGTATCAACATCGACTACATCTAATTTTGCATTTCCTTTTGGGATAATTGCAAATGCAAATTTCTTATATTTAATGGCAATACTAGGCAAGTAAAATTCAGCATCTGCTCTCAGATTTACAGGATCTGAACCCGTAAAAATTAGTGATTCTAGGTTTTTGCTTGAAGTTAAATCGCTAAATCCAATCTTATTATTAGAGATATTTAGACTGCTACTAAAAACATTAATTTGAAATTTATGATTCATATTTACTAGTTCTGCAGGATTTAAAGTTGCTGTCATAATACCTACATGACTTGAAGTGTTTAACCCCGAAAAATGTTCTTGAGCAGATAGTACATTTGTTGCAATTAATATAAAAAAGAGTATTTTTTTCATGTTGTAATTTTTAAGTTTTGTTTGGTAAATTAAATATTATTGTACGTAAATTTTAATAATTTAGTTTTAAACAGCGTTCCAAACAGGATCATCTGGAAGTGGCGCCACCAGTAAAACCGTTGTTTTTGAAACTGGATGAATAAAACTCAATTTTCTGGCATGTAAATGGATTCCTCCATCAGGATTACTTCTATCAAAACCATATTTTAAATCGCCTTTTATAGGACAATTAATGGCTTGAAGTTGCGCTCTTATTTGATGATGACGTCCAGTATGGAGATTTATTTCTAATGCAAAATATGAATTTAATTCTTTTATAATTTTATAATCTAATGATGCTTTTTTACTTTCTGGCACTTCTTTTAAATGAGCTTTGGAAGTATTGTTTTTTTCATTTCTTTTTAAATAATGAATTAAATTATCTTCATTTTTTGGAGGTTTATTTTTAACAATTGCCCAATAGGTTTTATCAGTTTCTCTCTCGCTAAACATTTTGTTTAAGCGCTCTAATGCTTTGCTGGTTTTAGCAAAAACGACAATTCCCGTTGTAGGACGATCTAAACGATGAACCACCCCAAGAAAAACTTCGTTTGGCTTATTATATTTATATTTAATATATTCCTTTAAAATTTCGGATAGCGATTTATCACCAGTTTTATCGCCTTGAACAATATCTCCAGCACGTTTGTTAATCACAATTATATGATTGTCTTCGTAAAGAATTTGAAGATTACCTTTGTTAGAAACTATTTTTTTTATCAAAATAAATATTAACTTTTACTATTTAGTTTAGTATCAATATTGTTCTGTTGTATTCGGAAAATCTTTACTTTTTACATCGGCTACATAGTTTCCGATAGCATTTGTCATTTGTTCATATAAATTTAAATATCTTCTTAAAAATCTTGGGCTAAATTCATTATTCATTCCCAACATATCATGAATTACTAAAACTTGTCCGTCAACGCCTCCACCAGCACCTATTCCTATGACAGGTATCGAAATACTTTGGGCTACTTTTTGAGCCAAATGGGCAGGAATTTTTTCTAATACTATTGCAAAGCAACCTAATTTTTCTAGCAATTTGGCATCATCCATTAACTTTTTTGCCTCTTCATCTTCTTTAGCTCTAACTGTGTAGGTTCCAAATTTATAAATAGATTGTGGTGTTAAACCTAAGTGTCCCATTACAGGAATTCCTGCGTTTAGTATTTTTTTTATAGAATCTTTAATTTCGCTACCTCCCTCAAGTTTTACGGCATGTCCGCCACTTTCTTTCATTATTCTGATAGAAGATCGTAAAGCTTCTTTTGAATCTGACTGATAACTCCCAAAAGGCAAATCTACAACTACCAAAGCGCGTTCTATTGCGCGAACTACTCCAGAAGCATGATATATCATTTGATCTAAAGTTATTGGTAATGTAGTTTCATGTCCAGCCATTACATTACTTGCAGAATCACCCACAAGAATAACATCGACACCTGCAGTATCTACAATTTTTGCCATAGAAAAATCATATGCCGTAAGCATTGAAATTTTTTCTCCATTGGCCTTCATTTCAATTAACGACTTTGTTGTAATTCGCTTATAATCCTTTTTGGCTACCGACATATTTTTGTATTAAGATGTAAAAGTAACAAATCTATTTGTTTTCAAAACAAAAAAAGAACCTCTTAAAAGAAGTTCATTTTAAAAATAAGAAAATTTATTTTGCATTAAATATGAATTGCTCTATTATCAGTTGCAGCAAGAGCAGCCTCTTTTATTGCTTCTGCAAATGTTGGGTGTGCGTGACTCATTCTCGAAATATCTTCGGCGGATGCTCTAAACTCCATAGCTGTAACGGCTTCTGCAATTAAATCGGCACAACGAGCCCCAATCATATGAATTCCTAAAACCTCATCTGTTTTTATATCAGCAAGAATTTTTACAAATCCGTCTGTATCTCCACCAGCTCTTGCTCTTCCTAAAGCCTTGAAAGGAAAACTACCAGATTTAAATGCAATTCCTGCTGCTACAAGTTGCTCTTCTGTTTTTCCTACTGCTGCAACTTCGGGCCAAGTATAAACTACACCAGGAATCAAATTATAATCGATATGTGGTTTTTGTCCTGCAAGAATTTCGGCTACCATAACACCCTCTTCTTCTGCTTTATGAGCTAACATTGCACCACGTACAACATCGCCAATTGCATAGATATTCGATATATTTGTTTGCAAATGATCGTTTACATCAATCATTCCTCTGTCAGTAACTTTTACTCCTGCTTTTTCAGGTTCCAAACCAGCTGTAAATGGTTTTCTTCCCACAGAAACTAAAGCATAATCACCTTCTAATTTTATAGTTTCTCCTTTACTATTTTCGGCTTCGACAGAGACAACATTGTCTTTTCTAGAAACTGATTTTACTTTATGAGAAACATAAAACTTCATGCCTTGTTTTTTTAAAACCTTAGTCAATTCTTTTGATAAACTAGAATCCATTCCTGGGATAATTCTATCTAAATATTCAACAACCGAAACTTGTGCTCCTAATCGCAAATACACCTGTCCTAATTCTATTCCGATTACGCCACCACCAATAATCACGAGATGTTTAGGAACTTCTGGCAGTTTTAAAGCCTCGGTCGATGTGATAATTCTTTCTTTATCTAAAGTTATAAAAGGTAGGTTTGCTGGTTTAGATCCTGTAGCTATAATTGTATTTTTTGTTTCAATAATTTCAGAAGTTCCATCAGTTTTAAAAACTTTAATGTGAGTAGCATCGTCAAATGAACCTAATCCGTTGTAAACAGTTATATTATTTTTATCCATTAAAAACTTTACGCCACCCGAGGTTTGATCTACGACGGCTTGCTTGCGCGCAATCATTTTTTCAAGATTTACTTTTACTTCGCCCGAAACTTCAATTCCATGATCGGCAAAATGTTGAAGTTCTTCAAAATGATGCGAAGATGCCAACAAAGCTTTTGACGGAATACACCCAACATTTAGACAAGTACCGCCAAGAGTAGCATATTTCTCTATTATTGCAGTTTTAAAACCCAGTTGCGCACAACGAATTGCTGCAACATATCCTCCTGGTCCTGAACCAATAACAACAACATCAAATGAACTCATAGTGTACAAATTTTAATTTATTATGATGCAAATTTACAAATTAATATCCAATACTATAGTATAAAATAAAATCCAAATCGGTACACAATTTACATTCAAAATTAAAAACCAAAGTACTTTTTTGGGCGTTTCTCTTCGAGTCGGGCTATTGGTTTCAATCTTTTTTTAAAAAGAAAAAAAGGATTTTCACGACTATCCCTAACGCAATTATAACTAAGTGTTTAAAGGATAAAATAGTTCAAAACAAAAATCCTGATTTCAAATCTGAAATCAGGATTTTTTAAATAAAATGTAATTCAATTATTTTAAATCAAAACGATCTAAATTCATCACTTTGTTCCAAACTTTTACAAAATCAGTTACAAATTGTTCTTTTGCGTCATCGCAGGCATAAACCTCGGCAATGGCTCTCAACTCTGTATTAGAACCAAAAATTAAATCTACTCTAGTACCTATCCATTTTATATCACCAGTTTTTCTATCACTACCGATAAATGATTCACTAGATTCTGTAACCGATTTCCAAGTAGTTTTCATATCAAGCAAGTTCACAAAAAAATCATTTGTCAAAGTTTCTGGTCTGCCAGTAAATACACCTGTTTTTGATTGATCAAAGTTTGTATTTAAAACTCTCATTCCGGCTAGTAATACTCCCATTTCTGGTGCAGTAAGAGTTAATAATTGAGCTTTGTCTATCAACAACTCCTCAGACGAGACAGTAAATTCTGTTTTAGAATAATTTCTAAATCCATCAGCTTGTGGTTCTAAAACACTAAAAGACTCAATATCAGTTTGTTCTTGTGAAGCATCTGTTCTTCCAGCCACAAACGGAACTTCAATAGTATGACCTCCATTTTTTGCTGCTATTTCTACACCAACACAACCTCCAAGAACAATCAAATCTGCAATTGACACTTTTTTATTATCTGACTGTGAGGCATCAAAATCATTTTTTATTTTTTCAAAAATTGCTAAAATTTTTGATATTTGAGACGGATTGTTAACTTTCCAGTCTTTTTGTGGGGATAATCTCAATCGTCCACCGTTTGCGCCACCACGTTTGTCAGATCCTCTAAATGTAGATGCTGATGCCCATGCGGTAGAAACTAATTCAGAAACTGTAAGTCCCGAATTTAATATAACCGATTTTAAAATATCAACATCGTTAGAATTTATGGTTTCGTAATTTGCAGAAGGAATTGGGTCTTGCCAAATTAATTCTTCATTAGGAACTTCGTTACCTAAATATAATGATTTTGGTCCCATATCTCGATGTGTTAATTTAAACCAAGCTCTTGCAAAAACATCATTAAAATCTTCAGGATTTTCTAAAAAGTGTCTTGATATTTTTTCATAAGCAGGGTCAAAACGCAACGCCAAATCTGTTGTTAGCATCATGGGTTGATGTGTTATTTGAGCATCGTGAGCATCAGGAACTGTTCCAGCTCCACCATTATTTATAGGTCTCCATTGCTGCGCTCCAGCAGGACTTTTTGTTAATTCCCAATCAAATGCAAAAAGATTTTTAAAGTAATCTTGGCTCCACTTGTTTGGTGTTGTAGTCCAAGCTCCTTCTAAACCACTTGTAATTGTATGTCCGCCTTTACCAGATTCATAGTTGTTTTTCCAACCTAAACCTTGCATTTCTATTCCAGCTGCCGCGGGTTCAAATTCAATATATTTACTAGGATCGGCTGCACCATGTGTTTTTCCTAGTGTATGCCCTCCAGCAATAAGTGCAACGGTTTCTTCATCATTCATTGCCATTCTTGCAAATGTTTCTCTTATATCATACGCAGATTTTATTGGATCAGGATTTCCGTTTGGCCCCTCAGGGTTTACATATATTAATCCCATTTGTACTGCTGCCAATGGATATTCAAGTTCTCTCTCGCCGGTATATCTATTATCGGCTAGCCATTCTCTTTCTGACCCCCAATAAATATCTTCTTCTGGCTCCCAAGTATCGACTCTTCCTCCTCCAAAACCAAATGTTTTAAAACCAGCAGTTTCTAACGCACAATTTCCTGCAAGTATCATTAAATCTGCCCAAGAAACTTTTTTCCCATATTTTTGTTTTATGGGCCAAAGAAGTAAACGAGCTTTATCTAAATTTGCATTATCGGGCCAACTATTTAAAGGAGCAAATCGAAGACTTCCAGCTCCAGCACCACCTCTTCCATCTGCTGTTCTGTAAGTCCCTGCACTGTGCCATGCCATTCTAATAAAAAATCCAGAATAGGTTCCGTAATCTGCTGGCCACCAATCCTGAGAAGTAATAATTAAATTGAAAATATCATTTTTTAATTCTGATAAATTTACTGTCTCAAACTCTTTAGCATAATTAAAATCTTTATCCATAGGGTTTGACAAATTCGTGTGTTGTCTTAAAATATCTAGGCGCAACTGATTTGGCCACCAGTCTTTATTAATTGGACCTTTGCTATTCATTTGTTTAATCTTAGCATGATCCATATTTATAGGTCCTCCTGGAGTATCTCCACCAAAAGGGCATTTTCCCTCTATTTTTGAACTGCTATTTACGTTGTACGAAGTTTGATTGTCATTTTGATTATTTTCCATAATATGAATTAGTTTGTAAGCAAAGTTATCAAATTATTACATAGTCAATAACTATTTTAATAGATAAAAACTATCTTTGATAATAATAAAAAAATACTAGTATCAATCATGTATTTTTTGTGATTTTCAATATTAACAATGATTGAAAAACAGTACTTTTGATTTAATTTAATTTTAAAACAAAAATTTATGGCAAATGTAAATCCTTACTTAGTTTTTAATGGAGTTTGTGAAGAAGCTTTTTTATTTTATAAATCGGTTTTTGGAGGAGATTTTCCTTATGTAGGAAGATTTGGCGACATGCCACCTGCAGCAGGACAATTAGAAATTACAAAAGGCGATTTGGATAAAATTATGCATATTTCGTTACCAATTAGTAAAGATACAATATTGATGGGAAGCGATGCTAATGCTGCTTCTGGAGCTATAAAAATGGGTGATAATATTTCATTATCTATCAATACTACAAGTAGAGAAGAAGCTGATAGACTTTTTTTAGGACTCTCGGCTGATGGAATTGTAAAAATGCCAATGTCTGATACTTTTTGGGATGCCTATTTCGGAATGTTTACCGACAAATTTGGCATCAACTGGATGGTAAATTTTGATTTTGTAAAACAATAATATGAAAATTATAGCCGTTATTCCGGCACGATATGCCTCATCAAGATTTCCTGCAAAATTAATGCAGGATTTAGGAGGCAAAACCGTTATAACTAGAACCTATCAAGCAACAATTGCTACAAAATTATTTGATGAAGTTTTTGTTGTAACAGATTCTGAAATAATTTTTAATGAAATTATATCTAATAATGGTAAGGCAATCATGTCGATCAAACAACATGAATCTGGAAGTGATAGAATAGCAGAAGCAATACAAAATTTAGATGTTGATATTATTGTAAACGTTCAAGGTGACGAGCCATTTATAGATGAAATTTCGTTAAAAAATCTGCTAGAAACATTTAAAAATGACAATTCAAAAAAAATAGATTTAGCCTCGTTGATGCGAGAGATTTCTGATGATGATGAAATAAATAATCCAAATAATGTAAAAGTTGTAGTAGATCAAAATAATTTTGCTTTATATTTTTCTCGTTCTACAATTCCATATAATCGAGATAAAATTGCGGGAGTTATTTACTATCAGCATGTTGGTATTTATGCTTTTAGAAAACAAGCCTTATTAGATTTTTATTTGTTACCCATGAAAAGTTTAGAAGCAACAGAAAAACTAGAACAATTAAGATATTTAGAATTTGGAAAACGAATAAAAATGGTCGAAACAAAGCATGTTGGAATTGGTATTGACACACCAGAAGATTTGGAAAAGGCTAGAAAAATGGTCTAATTCTTCAATTTTTTCACAGTAAATAATTCATTGTGCTGTTCTACTTTTGGGTACATTCTAATAGAATAATTGGCATTAAATTTCTTTTTATAAGTAAGGTTTCTAATGCTGTCATTTTCTGAAATAACCATTGTGTTGAATAAAATAAATCCTTGAACATTTAACAAAAAGTTTATTCTATTGATAAAAAAATCTTCAAAAAGAAAATTTGGCATTATTGTATCTTGAAAAATATCAATTATTATTAAATCATACTTATCTTTTGTTTTTAGAACAAACTCAAAAGCATCATCAATTATAATTTCTAAATTTTTAATTTCATTTAATTTAAAATAGTGATTAGCTATTTCAATAATAGTTGAATCAATTTCAATACCTGTAATTTTACCTTCAAATTTAATTTCGTCTACAATTGTTTTTATAACACTGCCTCCTGCAACTCCTAGCACTAAAATTGATTTGAATTTTTTTATTCGCTCAAAACCTATATACTTTAAACCTTTTCTGAGAATACGTTGTAAACTACCATAGGAATAATTTGTGTTTTTAGAATCTAAAACCAATTCTCCGTTGTTCCAAGTGAGTTCAAGTGTATTGCTGAAACTCGATTTTTTTTTAAAAACATTTATAGGAATAAAATAACTGAATATTTTTGCTAACATTGCTAAATCTTTACTTCGATAGATAATGCTAAATTTAGATTAAATTTTTAAATATGAAAAAAATAGTGTACAAATTTATTTTTAGTACAGTCATGGGTTGGAAATTAGAAGGAACTATTGACGACACAATAAAAAAATGTGTGGTAATAGTGATTCCTCATACGTCATATTTTGACTTTTTTCTCGGACTTTTTTCTCGTGGTATTCTTCAAAAAGAAATTAATTTTGTTGCCAAAAAAGAACTATTTACTTTCCCATTTGGATATTATTTTAAAAGTGTGGGTGGAGAACCGCTAGATAGAACAGGCGGAAAAAATTTAGTCGACACTATTGTAGCTATTTTTGATAAAAAAGAAACGTTTAGACTAGCTATTTCTCCCGAAGGAACTCGAAAATGTGTCTTTGAACTTAAAACGGGATTTTATTACATAGCTTTAAAAGCAAATGTCCCAATAATACCAGTAGCTTTTGATTATAGTAAAAAAGAGGTGAATTTTGGATACCCGTTCTATCCAACTGGAAATTATGAAAATGATAGTAAAATTTTACTAGATCATTTCAAAAATGTTAATGGCAAAATCTCTAAGAATGGATTTCAAGTAATCTAGAATTTAAATATTTTATGTTGCATAATTTTTTAGGTTGAAATTTTCTTCAAATTTTGCTATTGCAAATATTCAATAAAACTTCCATCAGTATAAAATAAAACAATTCGTTCTAATTTTTTCATATCATTTTTTTTCTCTTCAATTTTTTTTTCTTCGTTTTTAAAAGAATTATTATTTAGAATTTCAAAAGAATTTTCTGTGGTTTTATTTTCTTGATTTTCAAATTGAGGAGTAGGAGAGTCTAATTTTAAATCGTCATTTATAAGTATATTTTCTGTGTAATTATTCTTAGGAAAATTTCCTTTTCCAAACACTAACCAATAAAAATCTACCTCGGTAAAAACATCAATAATTTTTAAAATTAAATCCAAACTAGGTTTATTTCTACCTGAAAGTAGATGAGATAAACTTGAACGTTGCACGCTAATTTTATCTGCAAATGATGATGATGATAGCCCATAAAAATCAAACAGTAACTCTAAGCGTTTTACAAAATCGTCAGTATTTATCATTGTAATTTGTAGTTTCAATATTTGATGACAAATGTAAACAAAAATAATATAGCATGCAATTTACATTTGTAAAACAATTTATAA
The DNA here is from genome assembly GCA_025351785.1 of Flavobacterium sp. GTDB lineage: Bacteria > Bacteroidota > Bacteroidia > Flavobacteriales > Flavobacteriaceae > Flavobacterium. Next base: position 17,452 of record JANXVF010000044.1, on the reverse strand, counting down.
TTCAATCATTTTATATTAACTATTACTTTAGAAAAATGTATTTAATATACTGAATTTAAATTATTTATATTGAATTATGTTTAATTGTAAATTTTGATTCGATGATGTATCGTTTCCAACTTAAACTATACTCATAAAATGTTTACAAAAGTAAATTTTAAAGAAATTTAAGCGTTTACAATTGTAATTTTAAAGTTGTTTACTTTTGTAATTACATATTTATACTATGAATTACGAACATATTTTTAATCAATCTAGAGAGTCAAAACTAAGTGGTCGTTATATTACTTTAAATGATATTGAATCGATATTATTGAACAATAATTTAATTTCTAAATTGACAAAAATTGGGGAGTCGGTTTTAAAAAAACCAATATACAAATATGAAATTGGTACTGGACAAATTAAAATTTTTATGTGGTCTCAAATGCACGGAAATGAAAGTACAACTACTAAAGCTTTGTTTGATTTAATAAATTTTTTATGTACTCAATCTACAAATTCAATCAATATTCGTAATCATTTTTCCTTCTGTTTTATACCCATGTTAAATCCGGATGGAGCATTATTGTACACCCGAGAAAATGCAAATGGAGTCGATTTAAATCGAGATGCACAAAATTTGTCACAGCCAGAAAGTAAAATAGTAAGAGCTATTTTTAACGATTTTAAACCCGATTTTTGTTACAATCTTCATGATCAAAGAACCATTTATAGCGTAGGATTTTCAAACAAACCTGCTACAGTTTCTTTTTTAGCACCATCATATAATGTTGATAGAGATGTAAATAAAACTCGAGGCATCGCTATGAATGTTATTGTTTCAATGAATAATGTATTGCAAAAATTTATTCCGGGTCAAGTAGCACGTTTCGACGATTCTTTCAATATCAATTGTATTGGCGATACGTTTCAGTCGCTCAACGTAGCAACTATTTTATTTGAAGCGGGTCATTTTCAAAACGATTATGATAGAGAGATTACAAGAAAATTTATTTTTATTGCCTTAGTTTCTAGTTTATATTATATTTACGAAAACGATGTAGTAGCTGACAAATATCCATTTTATTTACAAATTCCTCAAAATAAAGTAGCTTTTTATGATATTATTTATAAAAATGTCAAAATAAATTATGATGGTATTGAAATTATTACGAATTTTGCAATTCAATATAAAGAAGAATTAGTTGAAGGAAAGTTAATTTTTAAAGCTTATTTTTCTGAAATCGGTAATTTAGAAGGGTTTTTTGGACATTTTGAATATGATGCAAATTATAAATTATATTCTGATAATGATAAAAACATACCAGAAATAGAAAAGCCAGCAAATTTTTATTTAGATAAACATCTGAATATTGTTAATGGTTTAGTTATTGAGTAACTCTTTTTTAAGTTAAATTAGATTTATTTATATTAAATAGTAATTATTAAAACTTAAATAAAGTACATTATGAGTAAATTCCGTTTAGATGAGGTTGACCACCAGATTCTTGATATGTTAATCGACAATACCAGAATTCCATTTACAGATATTGCTAAGAAATTATTAATTTCTGCGGGGACAGTTCACGTTAGAGTTAAAAAAATGGAAGATGCAGGAATCATTATGGGTTCTACATTGACATTAGACTATGAAAAACTTGGGTATTCTTTTATTGCTTATGTGGGTGTTTTCTTAAATAATACTTCGCAAACCAAGTTTGTGTTAGAACGAATTAACGATATACCATTTGTTACAGTAGCTCATGTTACAACAGGAAAATTTAATATTTTTTGTAAAATTAGAGCAAAAGATACCAAGCATGCCAAAGATGTTATTTTTATGGTCGATGATATTGAAGGCGTTTACAGAACCGAGACAATGATATCGCTAGAAGAAAGCATTAATGATAAAAAACGATTGATGCACACTATTTTTAAGGAAATCTAATATTTTAATATAGTAATCTATTTTGACCTCAAGTTTTTCTTGGGGTCTTTTTTTATAATAAAAGTTTTAGGGTTGTATTTTGTTATAATTATTTAGTTAATTTCGTAAAAACTATTTATGTACACACTCCCAAAAATAGATCGTTTCAATCAGAGCGTATTGTCTAAATATTATATTTACAACAGTATGTTTATTACATTGCCCTTTGACGCTATAAATAATACAGGAGTTTTACTTCCACTTTTTAGTGAAATGTGTGACTCTGGTTTAAAACAAAATTTCACACCAATCGAAATAGTCAACTCTTTTTTTAAAAAATATTTAGAAAATGTTTCTGAAGAAAAACAAATTAGTTTGATGTTTCGGTTTATTCAATATGTTGAACGTCAAATAGTACTTTTTGATGCTATAGAAGATGCAGCATTTGCTGAAGTTAATAATTTAGAAGGTAACGGCTCTCTTCGCGATATTAAAGATAAGGTTGAAGATCAAAATAGGACTGACCAATTAGTAGATTTTTTAACAAATTTCAAAATTAGAACTGTTTTAACTGCGCATCCTACACAATTTTATCCCGGATCGGTACTGGGAATTATAACCGATTTGACAAACGAAATTAAAGCCAACAACCTACCTAAAATTAAAGAACTACTTGCACAACTTGGTAAAACTCCATTTATAAAAAAAGAAAAACCAACCCCATTTGATGAAGCCACTAGTTTAATTTGGTATTTAGAAAATGTATTTTATCAAACTTCAGGTGAAATAATTCAGTTTTTGCAGAAAAATATATATCAAAATGAATCGATATTAAATTCGATAATTAATTTAGGATTTTGGCCAGGAGGAGATCGCGATGGAAATCACTTTGTTACTACTGAAATTACTTTAAAAGTTGCCAACAGACTCAGAACATCAATTTTGAAATGTTATTATCATGATATCAGAAAATTAAGGCGAAAATTAACTTTTTCTGGAATTGATGCTCTGATATTTGAGATAGAAAATAAATTGTATCGATCAATATTTTACTCTGATGGAAGCCTTTACATTTCATTATCAGAATTAAAAGAAAAATTGCAAGAGATAAAAACAATATGTATTAAAGTGCATCAATCATTGTATCTTAATGAAATTAACGATTTGATAAACAAGGTTACCATTTTTGGATTTCACTTTGCATCGCTCGATATCAGACAAAACAGTCATATTCATAATAATGTAATTAAAATTATTTTTGAATATTTGTCCCAGAACAATCCAAACTTAAAAACTTACTTTGAATCATCTACTTTAGATCGTATTAAAATATTAGAACAATTAAATAATACCATTTCTTCTGATTTTTTTGAAGATGAAATGACTAAACAAACCATAGATTCAATTTTAGCAATAAAGCAAATTCAGGAAAATAACGGACAACTCGGTGCTAATCGATATATTATTAGTAATAATGAAAGTGCCTTAAATGTTCTTGAAATTTTAACTTTATTCAAATTATGTGATTGGGAAAATCCTTCGGTAGATATTGTTCCACTTTTTGAGTCTATCAACGATTTGCAAAATGCATCTCAAATAATGGAGCAATTATATTCTAATACTTGGTATGCGTCACATTTAAAAAACCGAGATAAAAAACAAACTGTAATGTTAGGATTTTCTGACGGGACTAAAGATGGTGGCTATTTGATGGCAAATTGGGGAATTTATAAAGCAAAAGAAGCCATCACTAAAGTTTCGAGAAAATATGGAGTTAAAGTGATTTTTTTTGATGGTCGCGGGGGTCCACCAGCACGTGGAGGAGGGAAAACCCATAAATTTTATGCCTCATTGGGTTCAAAAATAGAAAATCAAGAAATTCAACTAACCGTTCAAGGTCAAACAATAAGTTCAAATTTTGGAATTGTCGATTCGTGTCGTTATAACTTAGAAAATCTATTGAGTGCAGGAATTTCAAATAAATTGTTTAACGAAAAAGAAAATAATTTATCAAAAGATGATAAAAACTGTATAGAAGAACTTGCTTCTATTGGTTATGAAAAATATTTAAGTTTTAAAAATCATCCAAAATTTATTCCATATTTACAACAAATGAGTACGATGAATTATTATTCAAAAACCAATATTGGAAGTCGTCCTGCAAAACGAAATGCTGAGGCTAGTTTCGATTTTTCTGATTTAAGAGCCATTCCTTTTGTAGGATCATGGAGTCAAATGAAGCAGAATGTTCCAGGTTTTTTTGGAGTTGGAACGGCTTTGAAACACTTTGAAACTACAAAACAATGGGATAAAGTACAATCGCTTTTTGATTCATCACTTTTTTTCAGAACTTTGTTAGAAAATAGTATGATGTCGTTATCAAAATGTTTTTTTCCTTTAACGCAATACATAAAAAACGATGAGGAGTTTGGTGCTTTTTGGGAAATTATTCATCACGAATATTTAGAAACCAAACGATTGTTATTAAAAATAGCCAATCATAAAGAATTGATGGAAAATTATCCAGATGGAAAAGCTTCGATAGTAATGAGAGAGCAAATTGTTTTGCCTTTATTAACTATTCAGCAATATGCTTTAATGAAAATTAATGAAATTAAAAAAAGTAAAAGTAACCAAAATCAATTTCTGGAAGCCTACGAAAAACTTGTTACACGATCTATGTTTGGCAATACTAATGCCAGCAGAAATTCGGCATAAAAGAATAAAATAATTTAAAAATATAAAAAAATATGAGAGCAAATCAATTACAAACTAGTGAATATGCAACATGGTATAAACCATATTTGGCAACATTAACTGACGAAGATTTGATAGAAGAACTAGAAATTTCGTTACATAAATTCATCAGATTTGTACAAGATATTCCGATGGATAAACACGATTATGTTTATGCGGAAGATAAATGGACTATCAAAGATATTATACAACATTTGATAGATTGTGAACGTATTTTTAGTTACAGAGCCTTATGTTTTGCCAGAAATGATACTACAGCACTACCAGGTTTTGACGAAAATAATTATTCAAAAATAGCGCTGGGAAATAATCGTACTATAATGAGTTTGTTAACTGAGTTATCTGCAGTGCGTCATGCAACACTGTTACTTTTTAAAACTTTTGCTCCTGACGATTTATTGAAAAGTGGCATTGCATCAAACAATCAGATGACAGTACGGGCAATAGGATTTATAATTGTAGGACATCAAAATCATCATCAAAATATTTTTGAAGAAAGGTATTTGTAAGAAAACTAATTTTATTAAAAAGGTTTTATTTAGTATTTCACAAAAAAGTGCTATCTTTTAAGTGTAAAGTGACCACGCAAAGTTCGACCGTCCTGTCGATTTACAACAAACCAATAATCGGTGGCGAGCATCAAATTTCCACTATAAGTTCCGTCCCAACCTGAGGAGTTTGAAGGGAAATATGTCAATAATTTGCCATATCTATCATAAATAAAAACCGTTAAATTAGTTTCAAATTCTTGGTTTTCGATGCGCCATGTTTCATTATACCCGTCACCATTTGGTGTAAAATATAAAGGATAATTTAGTAACCAAACTACTTGAGATATTGTACCACAACCTGAACTATCTCGCACATAAACCGTGTATAAACCAGCCCTTAAATTTGCAAAATAGTTTGAGGTTTGAAAATTTATATTGTCTAACGAATATTCAAAACTACCAGCGTTTGATGTGAAAACTGTAATAGTATTTTCAAATTCTGTCCAATCTGTAGTTTCGATATGATTTATTGTAGGAATTTCTGAAATGGTAACTGAAATAGATTTAGGAGCAGAATCACAGGGAATTGAACCTAAACCATAAGAATTTGTTGCTGTTACAGTCAAATTTGTTGTTCCAAACTGGCTTATCGTTTTAACCGGATTTGTACTACCGTCTGACCATAAATAGGTTGTAGTAGGCAAATTGCCTGTCGAGGCATCAATTATGGTAGGGTTTGTTGTACAATTTAAATAAGTAGCATCACAAATTATTTGAGGAGTTTGCCCTGCAAAAAGTTCGAAAGAAGTAGTTTGGTAACAACTAGATAACGAATTAAAAACCAATCGAACATAAATAGTTTGAGGGTTTGTAGTAGGATTAAAAGTTGTAGTATTGGCAATTTGATTGCTTCCAGATTGTGAATCGGCTTGCGAGGTGTAATAACTTACTGTGTAATCTGATGAAGCCTGTGAACCTAAAATTGTTGCATTTTGAGAAGTCAAATCAAACGTTTCGTTTCCCGTAATAGTGAACTGACAGTTTACTAAATCTTGAGGTTTGTTTACGTTTACCAGCGATGTTAAATCGGCAACATCAAAAGATTGACTTTTAAAATCGCCACAAGCTACATCTACTTTAAAAATATAATTTCCTGGAGCAAGATTATAAAAAATATTGGAATTCCCATTATCTAAAAATAGACTCCCGTCAGGATTTATAATCGAATAATGTATTGGGTTGGGACCATTTGCAACAATTACCACGTCTAGATTTCCGTTTGCTGAACAGGGCAAACGATAAGCATCAACAATTTCTAAAACTTGATTATAATTCAAAGTAGGCGATAAAAATTCGATACAATCTGAATTTATTGACGATACTGCTCCAGAATTTAAATCACTACCGTTATTAAATGATGAAAAAACTCTAACAATTCTGAAAGTTCCGTTGTAAGGCAAATTAAAATTTGTAGCATTATTATTTAAAGAAATAGAGTTTGCAGGAGTAGGAACGGTTCCATTTTGATAAATTTGAGTAATATCAGCTGGATTTCCCCAAGTACCTGTAGATACATTTATAAGTTTTTGCAACCAAAATGTTTCGTTTGAAGTTCCATTACTTACAAAATTTAGATTTAAATCAAATGAGCCACAATTTGGAATCAATGAGTATTGGTTTGTAGTAATCGCATATCCGGCAACGTTTATAGAAACACTACTAGTAAAACCGCAAACATCTGTGGTATTAAAAACATAATTGCCCGCAGACAAATCACTGATGTAACAATCGCCATCAAACGGAATAATATTTGCTGTTTCATCTTGTGGAAAATTGACTCCTGCAGGCGCGGCAGACATGATTACCGAAGTTAGATTTCCGTTTCCGCTATTTATTTTGACACTCCCTTTTCCCAAGGCACATCCATTTTTTACGACTGCAAATGAGCCTTTATTTGTGTAAATAGGAATCACAACATCTAGTGGCGACAAAGGAGTATTGCATATGTCGACAAGCGAAAATGAGTAGGTTCCGATAGGCACGTTACTTAAGGTAATATTGCCATCGGTATCAATAAGATTTGAAACATTGTGAGGATAAGGAAATGGATAACTCGCAGGTCCATTTGTAATAATTACTATTTGAAAGTCAGAATCGTTTATGGTAATTACAATCGTTCCAGTATTAGTAAGGCATCCATCGTTAGTACCAACTCCTGTTGGAATTATTGGAATATTTACTATTGAAAACTGTGTTGGTATTGTCATGGTTCGCCCGCAACTATCTACAATATTTACCTCATAATTTCCAGTAGGAACTGGATTGTTTATACTACCAAAAGTACTAGTGGCTTGATTGTAAATTAATGGATAACTCGCCGGATTAAATCCTGCTGGGAATGCCGTGAAGGTAAGGGTGTATGGTGGTGTAAAATTGTTGGCATTCAACTCAAAATAGTGGTTGTTGCAATTTAAATTGATTATAGTTGGGCTCAGTGTTATGTCGAGATTAACTGGAAAATTCATTGTTACAGTTGTCCCACAAGCATCGGTTACTGCAATATCATAACTATAGGTTTGATTTACATAATAAGGAATAGTTTGTGACAAATTTTGAGATTGTGCATTTCCATTTGTGACAGAATTGTTGTAAACAATATTTGCTCCAATGGGCGGATGAACGGTATATTGAACGGCAAGCGGATAGCCAATTACCGTTCCAGTTGCAGCAGTAATTAAATTATTTGCCACAGTAAATGCACAACTTGGTGGGGTAGTATTATTAAAAATGGGTGGTGCAATTGTTAATCCTGTTGGGTTGAGTGAAACAGTGTAAGTTTGCGTTTTTCCGCCACCGCAAGAATCAGTTACCAGAAAAGTGTAGGTGCCAACTGTCAAACCCGAAAAAGTATTAGAAGCCTGCGCGGGAAACTGCATAGGTCCAGAAATTATTTGATAACTTACCGCAACCCCTGCTACTATTGTTACTGTGGCATTACTAGTTGTCGAGCAAGCTTGGTTTAAACTCTGTACAGTATAAGTTAACGGCACAATGGCATTAATTATTGTTACATCTTGCGTTTGGGTAGATACAACTCCATTTACAGTTTCTTTTGCAATTATTCTATAATTACCAGCGCCGAGTCCTCCTAACGATGGGTTAGTTGTAGTAGAAAGTGGCACTGATATGTTGGGAAGTTTGTAAATAAAATAGGTTATGCTTCCGTTAGGGTCAGTGTTTGATGGATTAAATGTTAATACGCCGTTTCCTGTGCAAGTTTCGTCAGTAGGCACCACGTTTATATTAAATCCCAAAAATGTATTGGAAAATAATAAAAAAAGACTTGTTACTAAGAAACGTTTAAGTTGCATGATATTGAATAAAATTATGATTTGGATGTGTTGTTAAATCACAAAATTAAATCTCAAATTTAGTAAACTATTTACTAATAATATTTAAATGCCTATAAATTGTTACTATTTTATCAACAAGGTTATATGTGATTATACAAAAAAAGTGTTTGATTTCTCAAACACTTTTTACTTTTAGACTAATTATAGGCTATGCTTTAGCGCCTTTTTTTGCCATGCAACAGCTTCCTTTTTTCTCATCTTTTGAGCATGATTTCATTTCAGACTTTGATTTTGATTTTTTAGCTTCCACTTTTTCTTGAGCCGAAACACTCATTGTGAATAAAAAAGCTACTACGCTTAACGATGCAATTAATTTTTTCATTTTTATAATTTTAAGTTACTATTTATATTGATTATCAAATGTACTATTTTTTTTGAATTACTATTGTGATGGTTCATAATTTATGATTTAATTATCTTTTAGAAATAATTTTGATGCATCCCAGCATACGTGTTTTCAGATCAACTTCTAGTTAGTTTGTTCAATAATAGTTAGACAAGTATTTTTTTTGTTTATTTATTTTATTTAATTTAGTAAATTAGTAAAGTCAAAAAAACATTTCATCAAAACTGAAATTATCTAATTGTCATATAATAAATAGTAACATTAAAATTTAAAATAAAATGGAAAAAAAAGAAGAAGATAAAAATTTATTCGAAAAGTATATGACCTACCGTTTTTTTAGAGGATTATTTGCGTTAGCTATATTTATAATTATAGTAATTTATGAAGTAATAAAAGATTCATTAAGTTAAAAATATAATTAACCCTTACTAATTAAGTACGGCTCAGTATAGCAAATTCACCCAACTTTTTGGTTAAAATTTATTGATTATATAAGTACTAACCATAGTTAAGAAATTTAGTGTGGCTTAGTTTTAAAGTTACACTTTGTAAAGTGTGTTTATTTGTTTTATAAAATCAATCTTTCATATCTTTGTATTTCAAAAAAATGCTATAATGGAATCGGTTTTAAATAACACATTACCCGTAGGAAAGCCAAAATGGTTGAAAGTAAAATTACCTATTGGTCAAAAATATACAGAGCTTCGCGGTTTAGTTGATAAGTATAAACTAAACACCATTTGCACCTCGGGCAGTTGCCCTAATATGGGCGAATGTTGGGGCGAAGGCACAGCTACTTTCATGATTTTGGGAAATATATGTACGCGATCTTGTGGATTTTGTGGCGTAAAAACTGGCAGACCAGAAACTGTAGATTGGGACGAGCCAGAAAAAGTGGCACGTTCTATTAAAATTATGAATATTAAACATGCTGTGATAACAAGTGTCGATAGAGATGATTTGAAAGATATGGGATCTATAATTTGGTTAGAAACCGTAGAAGCCATTCGCCGAATGAATCCAGAAACTACTCTTGAAACTTTAATTCCCGATTTTCAAGGTAATGAGCGAAATCTAGACCGAATTGTGGAAGCAAATCCAGAAGTTGTTTCTCATAATGTTGAAACCGTAAGACGACTAACTCGCGAAGTACGAATACAAGCAAAATATGATAAAAGCCTAGCTGTTTTGAAATATTTAAAAGATAAAGGTATTCGCCGAACAAAATCTGGAATCATGTTAGGACTTGGTGAAACCGAAGAAGAAGTTATACAAACCATGAAAGACTTACGTGACAATAATGTAGATGTGGTGACCATAGGGCAATATTTGCAACCCAGTAAAAAACATTTGCCCGTAAAAGAATTTATAACTCCTGAGCAGTTTGAAAAGTATGAAATAATTGGCAAACAAATGGGTTTTCGCCATGTTGAAAGTGGTGCATTAGTAAGATCTTCTTACAAAGCGGCAAAACATATTCTTTAAAAAATGCAAATCCGCGTCAAACCTCTTTAAATTTTGCCCTTTTCCCTCTCTAAAAAAAATGATAAAAACAAAAATTGCGATTAACGGTTTTGGTAGAATTGGCAGAAATCTTTTCAGATTACTTTTAGACCATCCAACCATAGAGGTTGTAGCTATAAATGATATAGCCGACAACAGAACCATGTCTCATTTATTAAAATATGACAGCATTCACGGGGTTTTACCACAAGTCTGCACGTACAACGACGATGCAATTTTGGTAGATAATAAACCTTTTTTGTTTTTTCATGAAAAAGAAATTTCAAAGCTAAACTGGGACGTTTTAAATGTAGATGTTGTAATCGAAGCGACTGGAAAATACAAAACGTTCAATCAGATAAACGCTCATATACTTTCTGGCGCCAGAAAAGTAATTCTTACAGCACCATCAGAAGTAACAGAAATTAAAACGATTGTTATAGGAGTAAACGATTTTACACTTGACGGAAGCGAAACTATAATTTCAAATGCCAGTTGCACAACTAATAATGCTGCACCTATGATACAAGTTATCAACGATTTGTGTGGTGTCGAGCAAGCATATATAACAACAATTCATTCCTATACAACAGATCAAAGTTTGCATGATCAACCTCATAAAGATTTGCGAAGAGCTCGTGGCGCAAGCCAAAGTATAGTTCCTACTACCACTGGTGCCGCTAAAGCTTTAACAAAAATATTTCCTGAAATGGAAGGAAAAATTGGAGGTTGTGGCATCAGAGTTCCTGTTCCCGATGGTTCGTTGACCGATATTACATTTAATGTAAAGAAAGAAGTTACAATTGAGCAAATTAACGATGCCTTTCTTGAAGCTTCTAAAACTAACCTTAAAGGAATTCTTGATTATACAGTTGACCCAATAGTTTCTGTTGATATTATAGGAAACAAAAATTCGTGTCTCTTTGATGCACAACTAACTTCAGTGATAGATAAAATGGTTAAAGTAGTCGGGTGGTATGACAACGAAATAGGTTATTCATCGAGAATAATCGATTTGATTGTTATAATTAATAAATAATTTCTTACTTTAGATTTTTCTAACAGAGGTATACTGAATCATGAAATCAATTCTGTATTTAACTTTAATGCTTCCATTATTCTTGTTTTCGCATACAAAAAATGTTGAATTACAAGATAGTGTTGGTTATTATTTAGATCAAGTAAAGTTTAATAAAACAGAAAATAATTATAAAAATTGTTTGTTGTTTTCTCAAAAGGCATTGGATTTTGCTAAAAAAACTAATAATCAAAAAGCAATCGCAAATTGTTATTCAAATTTAGGAAATACATTTATTGAAATCGAAAAATATGATGATGCAACCGAGGTTTTAATCAAAAGTATTTCAGTTTACACCACGCTACCAACAACTGTAGAAGAGGCATTTGCGCATTATAGCTTAGGAGTTTGCTATCTCCAGAAAGATAATTATACGATGGCCGAAAGAAATTTTGATGTTGCAAAAACTATTTATGAAAAATTAAAAATCACATCAGCTATTGAAATGCTGAACTTGCAAAAAGCTATTATATATAAAAATAAGGGAATGGTAAATTTAGCCCTTCCCATATTTGAAAATATTATTAACAATGATAATGAAACAATTTCAAATAAATTAAAATCAGATGCCTTATACCAAATTGGTATTATAGAATTGCAAAAAAAGAGAATATTTTTAGCAATAAATTATTTAAATAAATCGCTAACTCTTGGCAACAATGAAATTAGTCTTGAACAAAAAAGCAAAATTATATATGCTTTGAGTATAGCTTATGAAAATAATAATGATCTAAAAAAATCAAATTCTTACTTAAAAAAATATCTAATAGTAAAGGATAGTATTATAACCGAAAATAACAGTAAAATAGGAATAGAAGATTTTGATAAATTTAAAGATTCTGAAAAACTAAAATTAGTCGAACAGATAGAAGCTATTAATAAATCGCAACAAAAAGCAAACAGTTTTGCTAAGATATTAAGCATTTTTGCTATAGCTTTTATTTCTATCCTATCATTGTTGAGTTTGTCATTATATAAAAATAATATTATAAGAAATCAATCAAACGAGTTGCTAAAAGATAAAAATAACGAACTTTTTTTAGCTAAAGAAAATGCAGAAAATGCATCAAGAGCAAGGTCTGAATTTTTGTCGACAGTAAGCCACGAACTCAGAACTCCACTAAATGCAATAAACGGAATAACACATCTTTTAATAGAAGAGGAACCTAAAGAAAGCCAAATTGATTATCTCAATTCGCTAAAATTTTCAGGGAATTATTTGTTAACATTTATTAACGATATATTAGAAATAAATAGAATCGAATCAAATAATATTCCAATTGAACAAATAAATTTTAATCTTAGAAGTCTATTGTTCAACATTCAAAATTCGTTAAAAGAAATTGCGCTTGAAAATAACAATACTTTTTTTCTGGAGATTGAGGAACAAATTCCTGACCATTTGATAGGCGATACTACAAAACTGTCTCAAATTTTTATGAATTTAATAAATAATTCACTCAAGTTTACAAAAGATGGTTTTGTAAAAGTAAACGCAAAAGTAGATTCAAGCCAAAACAATAATTTAATTATTTCATTTAAAGTTAGCGATAACGGGATAGGAATACCCGATGATAAACAAGCGGAAATTTTTAATAGTTTTTCACAAGGCTCAATCGAAATAAATAGAAAATATGGAGGTACAGGTCTAGGATTATCAATTGTTAAACGACTAATTGAACTTCTTGGAGGAAACATTTATTTGAATAGTAAAGTGGGATTAGGGTCTACTTTTTCATTTATGTTACCATTTGAAATTGGCGAAAATGTAGTTTTTGTAAAACAAGAAAATAAATTTGATTTACTAGCAGTAAAAAACAAAAAAATATTGTTAGTCGAAGACAACAAAATAAATCAAATGATTACAAAAAAAATGCTCGAAAACCGAGGCATGTCTTGCAAAATAGTAGATAATGGCGAGGAATCTATTAAAATATTGAAAGAGAAAAATAATTTCGATTTAGTTTTGATGGATGTTCATTTACCAGGAATTAACGGAACAATTGCCACTCAAAAAATAAGAGAATTCAATATTTCTACCCCAATTATCGCTCTCACTGCAATCTCATTAAACGAAAATCGTGAAATGTTGCTTTCATATGGGATGACAGATGTAATTACAAAACCTTTTGAACCCGAAAAATTTTATCAAATAATAGCTGAACATTTATAAAAGATTCTACTTCAAATTGTTGAATTTATGAAGTTTACTATCAATTTATCAAAATCATCACTATCTTTTATAAAATCGGTTTTTATAGGTAAATAATATAAATTTTTGATAGCAAGTTTATCTTTAAGTCTCACGTAATCTTTTTCGGTGGTCACTACAATTCTATTTTTTGATTTTTTTCTGATATTTAAAACATCTGATTCTGAAAAATCATGATGATCTGGAAAAGTCAAAAACGCATCTTCCATCTGATTTTTATTTTTTAAATAATCAAAAAAAGTGTTTGGATTTGCAATTCCTGCAACCAATAATTTTGGTTTGAATTTTAGTTCTTCAACTGCCAAATTTCCGTTTTCAGAATATATAATTTTATCATAATTTATGTAACTAAAAAAAACAGGAATAGAGTCGTTTAACAAATAGTTCTTAACTTTTGTTTTTACAGATTCAATTTCTTTGCTTGATACATTTTTAGGACACTTTGTAATTATAATAATATTGGCTCTTTTTGCCCCCTTTTTAGATTCACGAAGATTACCAGCAGGCAATATAAAATCATCACAAAATAAATCAGCATAGGTAGATAAGAGGATATAAAAACCAGCTTTAACTTTTCGATGTTGCATTGCATCATCCAACAAAATAACTTTAGGTTTATCGGGTGATGCAAGCAGTTTTTCGATTCCGTTTTTTCTATCAGCATCAACCGCGACTTGAATTTTTGGAAATTTTTTAAAAAACTGAAAGGGTTCATCGCCTAAGCTTGTTGCATTTTGTGTTTGTGAAGCTAAAATAAATCCATTCGATTTTCGTTTATATCCACGACTTAAAGTTGCAATTTTGTAATTATCAGATAATAAACAAATTAAATATTCAATTTGTGGAGTTTTCCCAGTACCGCCAACAGATAAATTCCCAACTGCAATTATGGGAATTGGGAACGAATAACTCTTAAAAATTTCTTTATCAAAAAGGAAATTTCTAATAGAAGTAATTAATCCGTATAAAACAGAAAATGGAAATAGTAATTTTCTCATAAATTTCATGACACGAAAGTATAATTTTTTATCTTTGAATTATAAATAAATCAAAAAAATGAATTTTAAAACAATCATATTAATTGGATTTTTGATTAGCTTTCAAAATATTTTTTCGCAGCAAAACCAAGATGCATCAATACTCAAAGTTCTTTTGTCTAAATATTATCAAAATGAAAAAGTAATAAAAAAAGAGCGTCTTCAACTGTTACGATTTTATTGTAAAAAAGCACCAAACAACGAAGAAACTTTTGAAGTAATAAATAAAAATCAACTTCTCAAATCAAATTCTAAAATAATAAAAAACCAAGTTAATAATAAACTTGATGAAGATTGGAGTAATGAGCTAAATTCAATTTTTTCAAAAGAGAATCAGTATTTAAAAAGCAAAGTTAACGATTGTTTATCGCTAGAAGCATATCAAAAAATTTCTGACAGGAACAACGATCACAATCAAAGGCTTATGATTGTAAGTAAACCAATGTATTTTGCCACTAAATATTGTTTAGTTAAAGTAGCTTTTTATAGAAATATTGAACATAACAATGGTTGTTATTTACTATTAGAAAACAAAGATAACGTTTGGACAATTATCGATTTACTCAATGAATGGTCAACTTAATTTAATCAATTATATTTTTTGTAAAACAATAAAAACATGAATTTTAGTAAAATAATACCCATTCTTGAAGAATTAGCTCCATTATCATATGCAGAAGATTTTGACAATGTCGGATTACTTGTAGGTAATTACAATCAGGAAATTACAGGAATATTAGTTTGTCATGATGCTCTTGAAAGTGTAATTGATGAGGCTATACTAAAAAATTGTAACCTTATAGTTTGTTTTCACCCTATCTTATTCTCGGGCTTAAAAAAGTTGACAGGAAAAAATTATGTCGAAAAATCTATAATCAAAGCAATAAAAAATGATATAGCAATTTATGCAGTTCACACTGCGTTAGACAATCATAAAAATGGTGTTAATAAAATATTAAGTAATGCACTGGGGTTGACAAAAACCCAAATATTAATTCCAAAATCAAATTTTATACAAAAGTTAGTGACCTATACTATACCTGAAAATGCCGATAAACTTCGAACAGAATTAGGTAATGTAGGAGCAGGAAAAATAGGAAATTACACAAACTGCAGTTTCAACTCATTGGGATTTAGCACATATCAAGGCAATAAAAATAGTAATCCAGTTATTGGTATAAAAGGAGAATTTACAAAAACCGATGAGGTAAAAATTGAAGTTATTTTTGAAAAACATTTGGAATCAAAAATTTTAAAAGCTTTATTTAATAATCATATTTATGAAGAAGTAGCTTATGAGATATTTGATTTATTAAATACCCACCAAAACATAGGATTAGGCATGATAGGCGAATTAGAAAATGAACTTTCAGAATCAAATTTTCTTGATTTTGTCAAAAAAACTTTGGATTGTGGCTGTATTAGACATTCTAATTTCATTAATAAAAATATAAAAAAAGTAGCAGTTTTGGGAGGCTCTGGAAGCTTTGCAATTCAAAATGCAATACAACAAGGTGCAGATGCTTTTTTGACTGCCGATTTAAAATACCATCAGTTTTATGAATCTGAAAATCAGATTCTTATAGCAGATATAGGGCATTTTGAAAGCGAAAGGTTTACAAAAAATTATATTGTTGATTTTCTTAAAGAAAAAATCACTAATTTTGCAATCGTTTTATCGCAAGAAAATACAAATCCTGTTAAGTACTTTTAAACTATGGCTACTACAAAAGAATTAAGCGTTGAAGAAAAATTAAGAACGCTATATGATTTACAATTAATCGATTCAAGAATAGACGAAATCAGAAATGTAAGAGGTGAATTGCCACTTGAGGTTGAAGATTTAGAAGATGAAGTTGCTGGATTGTCGACTCGATTAGAAAAATTGCAAAATGATTTAACAGCAATCGAAGATAACATAAAATCTAAAAAAGTAGCAATTGAAAATCATTCGGTTGCAATAAAAAAGTATACAGAACAACAAAAAGATGTTCGTAATAACAGAGAATTCAACTCATTAACTAAAGAAGTTGAATTTCAAGAACTAGAAATTCAGTTGTCCGAAAAGCAAATTAAAGAAATGAAAGCTTCTATAGAACACAAAAAAGAAGTTATTTCGACATCCAAAGAACGATTAGATCAAAAAGCTACCCACTTAAAACATAAAAAAGCTGAGTTGAGCGACATTATGTCGGAAACTCAAAAGGAAGAAAAGTTTTTATCAGAAAAGTCTGCAGAGTATGAAGCAAAAATTGAAGTTCGATTGCTTGCTGCTTACAAAAGAATTAGAAGTAGCGTTAGAAACGGTTTAGCAGTAGTTTGTATCGAAAGAGGTGCTTCTGCAGGTTCGTTTTTCACAATCCCACCACAAATTCAAGTAGAAATTGCGGCACGCAAAAAGATAATTACTGATGAACATTCTGGCAGAATTTTAGTAGATGCAGTTTTAGCTGATGAAGAAAAAGAAAAAATGGAAAAACTTTTTGCTAAAATGTAAAAATACAACCACTCTAGTTTGAGTGGTTTTTTTTTGAATCACTGTAAATAATTAGTTGGAGGAAACCATTGAGCTACACGAAACGTAAACAAACAGTGGCAAACAAAAAAAATAGAAAAAAAGGTATTAATATGTATATTAAGCTAAAAAAAACATTTACATCACTAAAAATGTACATATAATAATATTCAGTAGATTCGAATTGCGGG
>JANXVF010000020.1 GCA_025351785.1 Flavobacterium sp. | reverse complement strand
GTAAAGTCAAGAATACAATCTACATTGGCCATTTCTTTTTCTTTTTCATCTTTTGATAATGAAGAACCTATCATGGTGGTAAAGGTTTGCACCAGTGACACTATAGTGTTGCTGCCCAAGACAGAAGTTAAATCAAAAGAGGTTTTTTTGTCTTTTTTGGCAGCTACTAATTCTTTAAGCTTTTCATACTCTGGATATTGGTTAGGATTAGAAATTTTATTGATTTCGTTGAGCGTTCTAACCGAGGCAAAATGATGGTCTAGCCCCAATACTTTTTCATATAAAATCTTGATAATTTGCAACCCTTTTAGATATCTAATTTTTGATATTTCTCCAGAATCATCACCTATTAGCTTTTTTATTTCAGTGTTGACTTTGTCTTTTTCTACCAACAAATCTACTTTTTGCTCGGTAGAATAAGCCACGGCAAGTGCTTTATTAATTGTTTCCAGTTGGTGTTGTTTATCTTCTAGTAAGGCTTCATATTTTACATGTACTGCTTTAATTTCTTGAATTAATGCCGCAACAATTTCATTTGGATTGTCGGTATCCACCATTGAAAAAGCAGATGTTTTTGCCAACAAA
Organism: Flavobacterium sp.; assembly: GCA_025351785.1. Taxonomy (GTDB): domain Bacteria; phylum Bacteroidota; class Bacteroidia; order Flavobacteriales; family Flavobacteriaceae; genus Flavobacterium. The sequence goes on along the minus strand of JANXVF010000020.1, from coordinate 19,892 downwards.
AGTGCTAAAACCAGTATGTATCGTACTTTTTTCATGATGAATTTAGTATTAATAATTTTTGTTTTAATAGGATCTAAACGGAGACAAATTGATAGTAACTTGTACTTTGTCTTTAACAACTTGCAACGGATAGCTGCCTCTTTTTATCATTCTAAATCCCATATCTAGGTCTAAATAAAGCATAGTTTCTACATCAAAAATATAATCTTGATCTTGAATAAAAACTAGTTTCTCATCGGGTGTAATTTTATCATATTCTTTGCCAAACATAAATTTTTGATCTTCTACAGAAAGGTTGTTTGTCTCTATTTCAATCATCATTGATTTTGATGTTAATTTTACAATATTATACTTTTTCATATCGCTTTTATTTTCTAATTCTGGTGGTGCAACAGAGCATAAACCGCCACCACCATTACAATCTCTTCCTCTTATGTCTAATTTTAATCCTTTGCCTGTTATTTGTGCAAATGAAATCATCGAAATAAGTAATGCAACGGCTATTAATACTATTTTAATCATAATTATTGTTTTTTTAAGTTAGTTTGATGTTGTAAAATTACCTTGAATCCAAAAATTGATTTTACACTAAAAGTGTAAAAAATGTTAAAGTTTATAATAAGAACCTTTGAGGTTATAGTTAATAGCTTTGAGGTTATAATTAATACCTTTAAGTTTAAAAAAAGTAGCTTTTAGCTTATAAACAAAACCTCTGAGGTTAAAAAAACAAGCTTTTAGCTTATAATTTGTAGCTCAGAGGTAATAAATAATAGCTTTTAAGTTCTTTTAATAAGCTAAAAGGTTCTTTTTGCTATTGTGGAGGATTGCTTTTCTTGGTTCTTTTAGAAAATCGTTGTTTTAAATCTTCATAAATGGGTTTGGCTGTTGGAACCCCTTTTGAGGTAGCTTCTTTTACTTGCCCATAATACAACATTGCTTCTTGCAAGGCTTCACTTCCCGATAGCATAACGGTATCGTCAACATCAACTGCGAGTTGCATGGCTAAATTGGCAATTGGATTTAACTGTGTTACTACTTTTTCGTCTTTTAAAAACTCTGTTTTGTTCATATAGCCTGGTATAAACTCTGGATTGGTGTCCATATATGACTTTGTTTTTTGAACGGTGGCTACCGTTTTGTCTCCCATTTTAAAAAGCGACATGCGCTCATCGGCAGTTAACCCCTGCAAATAGGGCGCTAGTTCTGTTTTGCATTGCTGCAATTTTTCTAATACATGATCTACCACCTCTTGTGGAATTTCAATACTAATTTGATTTTGTGTACTCATACATTTATGATTTTAAAATTAATACAATAAAATTACCTTGAACTCAAAGAATCATTTTACACTAAAAGTGTAAAAAATGTTAAAATTTAATTTTATGAGCATAAAAAAACGACAGTTTTTAGCTGTCGTTTTAGCGGTAATCTCTTTATAAAATTATACAAACCTGAGCTTTTATTAAGCGCAAAATAGTTTTTATAAATTAAGGCTTTTTATTTGGGCTTCTGTTAAGTTCCAGCTTGCTTGTGGTTCAATATTTATTAAATATATCTCAACTCCGTCTTTTTTGTTTTTTACTAGATTGATTGAATCCTCATTAATTTTTTTGGCAAAACTTCCCCAATTTACAAACACATACAGCTCTGTGTTTTCATTTTTTTTAAATGTTGATGCGGCATTGGCGGGACGAAATGATTTAATGAAATCATCTAACTTTACATTTTTATCTACAGAATAAATCTTGTTTTTATCAAAGTTTTTTAGAAAAACTAAAGGCTCTTGGCTGCATCTTTTTTCTGGGTTAAGATACTCTATAGAGAACCCTTCTTTGTTAAAAAAGAACACTTTTGGAATTTTTAGGAATTCTTCTTTCCCTAGTTTTTTATAAGTTGCAAAATCGTTCACCACTAATTGCTTAATATTAGCTATGTTGTTGGTTTCTAAAAAACTATTCATTTTAGTTTCATTAACAACCGTAAGTTCTTTTACTGGCGCACACGAGGTGACCATAAGAAACCCAAGCAGAATAATGGAAGAGAGTAATTTCATAATAGGTAAATTTAATTTGTATTTATTTTATAGTTGATTTACAAAGAAGTCTCATATAAAGAAGTTTCTTTATTTAGAACAAATTTATAAATTCCTTTCTTTAATGTATATCCTTTTACACTTAAAGAATCTAAAAGATTTTGATCATCTATTACACAATCTTCCTCTAAAATTAAAAGGTTGTCACCAAAGTAAGCTTTTATCTTATTCATATTAAAATCGTCTATTTTAATATCTAGCAAACCCGTTTTAGGATTTATATAGACATCTGAATGAAAGTTTGTTTTTCCTGGGTCATCTGCGCCAGTTTCACCAATATGAATAACAACTTCTTTGAGTCTGCATATTCCAAAACCATCACAATTTCTAGATTTTCTTCCAATTTCCCATGTAGTTCCTATTCCAAATTTAGCGGTTTGTGCAAAAGAAAAGCTGGATAATATAACCGTGGCAATTAAGCCGAATACTAATTTTTTCATAATAATAAAATTTTAAAGTTTTTTAAATCTAGAACCCTTCCAGATTTTTAATATTAGTTTGACAAATAATTCTCGAGTAATTTGTTATGTCAAAACTACTATAACCTTAAAATGTGGCGTTGCACTAAAAGTGTAAAAAATGTTAAAGTTTAAAAACAGAATAGATTTGAATGAATAAAAAAACGACAGTTGTGGGCTGTCGTTAGATTTTCTTAATAAACCAGTAAATTTTTTTCCTTTTTACGTAATGAGAAATAAAATACTGGCAAAACAGTAAAGATACCAATAATTAAAAAAGTTAAGAAAGACTGAAGAAAATCATCTAATACATTTACATCTTCAAATGGTCTTTGTATTTTAAAGAGTTTTACATCGAGCATTCCGTTATAATTTATTATGCCGTGTATAATAGAATTTAAAAGAATATTTTTAAATCGGTAAAACACGCATTGAAGAAAAACTCCGATAAGAAATGCAAACATAATTTGATTTATAACTCCATAAAAAACATAATCTGAACTAAAAAAATTTGAAACATGAACTATTGCAAATAAAGCCGATGTAACTAGTACTGGTCTATATAAATTATTTGAAATGTTACTTTCGTAGTATTTACAAATAAGTCCAAAAATTAACAGCCTAAAAAAGAACTCTTCAAACAATCCGGTGAAAATACATTGTAGAAAATATATTGCATGTTCCCAAGTAGAAACTGTAATCTTGAGTAACTTTATTCTACTTAATGAATTGGAAATAGAAAAATAAACTAATAAAAAGCAGATTAAAGAAGAAAAGAGTTTATTTTTAAAAACATAATCCCAATTAAATATTTTTTCGTTTTTCAATAAAAAAAGTGTTGCAATAAACAAGATTAGCTTAGACAAAAATTGATACATAAAGGTGTTTTCATCATCAGCTTCTCCAATAATTATTGGTAAACTTTGTTTAACTGAAACTATAAAAATAAAAAATACAGATATCAAAATTATAATTTTCTTCATTTTCAAAAATTTAAAATTTACCAACCAAAATCTACAGTACAATCATACAATAAAATACAACCGCTTTCACATGAGAAACCTAAAATTGTAGTTCCTGAATGAGTCATCCTCATTTTACATTTTATCATAAATTTTCCTGCGTTTTCTAATTCCTGTCTATACTTAAAACTTTCAGAAACAAAAGCACTATTGGTGTTTACTTCATTTTTTAAATTGGAAATTAATACTACTGAGGTATAAACTCCATCATTAGATTTTAAATCGTTATAATTACCATCATCTGTATAATCTACATTATCTATTACATAACTATTTTCAATCTTATAACTTTTATCAAATATTTTAATGATAAAACTTCTAGCACTTTCTTCTAGATTCCCATCTTTTGGACTTACACGATTAGAAGTAATTAATGCAACTGATTCTTCAAATAGACTTTGCGAATTCCCAACAAAACCAAACATAACCGTGGCAATTAAGCCGAATACTAATTTTTTCATAATAATAAAATTTTAAAGTTTTTTAAATCTAGAACCCTTCCAGATTTTTAATATTAGTTTAACAAATAATTCGCGCCTTATTTGTTATGTCAAAACTACTATAACCTTAAAATGTGGCGTTGCACTAAAAGTGTAAAAAATGTTAAAGTTTAATTTTATGAGCATAAAAAAACGACAGTTGTTGGCTGTCGTTATATAGTATTTTTCTTGCTATTTTAGTAAGATATTATCTTGATAAAATTTTACTTATTTTTTCATTTCTATAAATTCTACAGGATACTCAATAATATCATAATCTTTATCTTCTAGTTTTACTGATGCGCCAATTTCCCATTTTTTAAAGTAACTTGGGTTTGATGGATTTTCTAAAAAACCATAAATCTTGTTATCATACACATCTGGCGAAGTTAATGTGAAGGTATGTTTTATTTGTTTTTTTAGTAGTACTCTATTTTCGCTAAACAAAAAATATACTTTTTCAAAAGTTTTTAAAAATTTTATCCCAATTAAATTATCAGAATTGCTTTTATTGCAAAGATTTACTGGAATACCTGTGATTTTTAAATTACCAAATTCTAAATTTGTTTTTATAATCTTTTCATCAGTAATATCAATATTTTTTGCTACAGTTACTATTTTAGATTTGTAATTAATGTAATCTATATAACAATCTATTTTAGAATGAAACAGTATATCTGAATAACCCGTATCAATTAAGTATTTATCCTTTACAGTACAACTTTTATCTGTTATTAATTCACCCTCTGTTCTATAAAGATTGTCAAAAGTAATGCTAACGTATTTTGATTTATCAATATTCCTTTTATCCTTAATGATTTCCAATTTATTATCAGCAAAATCATAATACCAGTCAAATTTAGAAATAATGTTATTGCCTAAAACACCTCTTATATTATAGTCTTTAAACTCTTTTGGAATATCTTTTGAAATTATAAACTTGTTAATTCCTTTAATTTTAATATCATAATCAGCAAGCACAAAAGGAATGTCTTTCTTAGGAAAAGAATATGTTGTATCAACATCTTTCATACCATTAATCATTCTAAGCCTTTTGTCTTTATCAATCTTAATTGCGTTGTCAATATCATAAAAAACTGTCGTAAAAGCACCTGTATCATAAAGAAATTTATAGTTATTTCCTTTAATAATTACATTAATAAAAATGAAGTCTAACTTTTTATGATAGACTTCGTTTTCTTGCGAAAAAACATTAAGCGCCAGTATTAAAAATAAAATTGTAATATAATTTTTCATAGAAAATAATTTAAAGTATTTAAAAGAAATTATTACTTAGATACCCTTTACAACCTCTAGTTTAAGTGTATCCCAATCTTCTGTTTTGTTAAGTAAATCCTGCATTTCGCAGATGTTTTCAGGAGTTACTTTTTGATTGTTAACAGAAACAATTCGGTCGTTGAGGTTAAATTTAGTTTGCGATTTTTCTTTAGTTGTAATTAATAAATTATTTTTAATTGACTTCGAATAATAGGAAATTTTTCTGGAAAATTGATTGTAGATTTTATTTTGATTTCTTTTTATATAAACTTTATTATTGTTATAATCTATAATCCAATCAAACCCTTTTATAAATTCTATACCAATATTTTGAGCTTTTATTGACGTTGAAGTACTTATTTTTGTTTCAAATTCAAAATCTCCAAAACTAACAGGCATTTTTTCATATAATATTTCTTTGCCGTAAGTATTTGAACTGGCTGTTTGATATAAAAAACCATTAAGTTCAATACTATTTGTGTTTTTAAATTTCAATTCTGGCGAATATGGAATTATTATATTACCAGAATAACCTGTGTCTAATTTAAACGGATACTCTTTCCCTTCAATGGTAACGAAAATAATTATTTGACTTCTTTTACATACCGACTTTATTAAATGATAATTTTTATCATTTAATAAATCTTGAATTTGTACGTCAGAAATGTTACATAATTTATTATTGCTAAAATCAATTTGAATTGATAATTTTTTATCAAAGAAAACATCCATTCCTAAAATTCCAGAATAATTCTTTTTCAAACCACAATCTGAAATAGGCATTTTTATAAAAGTCAATACTTTGTTGTCACTTTCAAAAAGATTATTTTTTAGCGATACTGATAAAAATTTATTTTTAATTTTTTTTCTATCTGCACCTTTTACAGAACCAAGAATACCAATTTTTTTATTTTTAAAATCAATAACTGTAGAATCTATTAATGCTGAAATCCCTGCGCCTGTATCCAGTATAAATTTAGTGTTTACATGGTCTATCTCGATATCAATTAATGCTTTTTGTTTATCAAAAACAAGATTAGAACAATCTTTCAGAACTTTTACTTCCTCACTATTAAGTTGTTTTATAACAGTGCATCCAAAAAATAAAAAGGTAGATGCCAAATAAATTAGTTTTTTCATAATCTTTAGTAAAAAGGTTGTGCAAAAATTTGCACAACCTAAATTTATATTTTTTTTAATTTATGGCTCTTTAGGACCATCTACTTTTTCGCCAAAAGTATCGTCTACCCAATCAATAAATTTACGAACCCAGATAGCGCGGATTTGCAATCCGTATCTACAATCAAATTCAAAACAAATCTAACAAAAAAACTACAACTTACTATCGTTGTAGTTTTTGTAAGTTTACATTCTTTATGGGCACGGATTGCAAATCCGCGCTATCCGTTGTGGAACATATCAGCGCTATCGGGTTTTAATAGCTGTACTCTCTGCTTCTGTAAAATTCTTTTGACACCAAAAGATATCTGCTTTACATTCTAGAATAGTTCCCATAAATGGATTGCCTTTTTGATTTTTAGAAATTTTTTCAGCCTTTGAAAAATGATAAAAAGCACTATCTTTTTCAAATTTACTAAAATAATAAATTCCTAAATTTGTATTAGCTTCAATTTTTCCAAACGGATCATCTATTTTATTGGTTTGTTCATCAATATATTTGTAAATTTTAAAGTAATTTTTATTGTTGTGAACACATTTAATGGCGATATTTTTTAATTGCTTTCGAATTACTGTATCGTATTTTTTTGATTTTAAATCAATAAAAGATTGGTCTAAACCATTCTTTTCTAGATCATAACCGTCACTTTTAGCTATGTCTACTTTTTTCTTATTGCAACAAATAAAAAGAAATAAAATAATTATGTAGGTGATTTTTTTCAAGAAAGATTTTTTCAAATTTACAAAATATATTAAGTTCTCAAGTAAATATTGAATTTAACCTGAGAACTTAAATAGTAATAGATTTATGGTTTTGGATTAGGTATTGGTGGCGGTGGCGGAACAATCTCGCCATCTTTAGCCGATATAGTTTGTTGTTTAGTTAAGGTTTTTGTAGGCAATTCGTCTGCCGTGCATGATGCAAATAGGCTTACTAAAGTGGCAAATGCAAAAGAGAATAATATCGTTTTAGCTACATTTTTTCTGTTTTTAAAATTTATTGTTTTCATGTTTTTAAGTATTAAATAAGACAATGGTTTTCTGTGCAACAACATTGAAAAACAATGTGTTACGATTTTTAATAAAATTTTTAGGAATTCCTTGTACTTGTAATACTACGATGTAAAACTACCTTGATTGAAGTTGTTGGCTTTACGCTAAAAGTGTATAAAATGTTAAAATTTTAAATTACTTTTACAAAAGTCTTTGTAAGAAAAATAAATAGAACATTGTTATTGAGAATGAAGACATCAACTAAATAGAAAAACTAGCCATTATGGTTGATGCCGATGGTAATTTTTTACAAATATTTATAAAACCAGTTCAAGACCGACCAACTTTTTTTTTGAAATTATTCAACAAATGGGTGCAAAAGGTTTTGGAGCGGGTAACTGTAAAGCCCTTATTGAGTCGATAGAACGCGAACAAGCTTTGAGAAGAACGTTGTAAAAGCCATAAATTAAATTTTAAACAATAACACTAACCAATAACTATGAAAAGAATTTTATTATCTATTGTAATTACAGTTTTGTTTGTTACGACAAACAGTCATGCTCAAGACATTCCATTCAAAAATACCATAAGCGACGTTTTTAAAGACGAGTATAAACACTCTGCCATTGTATTAGTTGAGGAAGATGGTCAGGGGGGAGTTATAATAGTTCGATCCTATCAAGGCGGTATGTTCTCCTCTGGGATTGGATACTACTTTGAACATTATAACTCGAATTTAAAATTAATAAAAGAGTATGAATATGATATGAAATACTCTGATGTCGAAAAACAAAGTTCTGTTTTAGGAGTAATTATGGATGGCGAAAAGGTTAACATAATTAGTTTTTCTTATAATAAAACTGATGAAGAATTTATTTGTTCCTCTTTCAATGCTACGATTAGTGATTTTAATTTTAGTAAAACCGAATTATTTCGATTGAAAAGTCAAGAGATAAAACAATTTAGCTTTTTTTCACCGGGAACCTACGATGGCGATTCTGGTGCATCAATGATTATAAATGAGGATAAAACTGCTTTTGCCATAACAGTCGATATTAAAGACAAAACTGCAGAAACCCATAAACTTTTTTTGTTTGACAATAAATTAAACAAAAAATTTGAACATACTTTTAAACGCGATATTAAAGATAGAAAATTCAAATTTGAAAATATCGATGTCTCAAAAGATGGGAACACTTTGTATTTATTAGGAAAAGCCTATACAGACGAAAAGAAAAAGAAAAAAGATGGCGGAAAATACCAGTATGAATTAACACGAATTACTAAAGATACCGAGAAAACACAAGTTTTTGATACAGATGTAAATTATGCCGCATCCTTAAAAACAATAATTTTTCAGGACAGACTAACCTGTATCGGATTTTATTCGGAACGCAATGAAAATAGATTTAAAGGAATTTGTTATTTTGAACTCGATCCAACTTCACTCGAAATTAGAAAATCGAAATTTAACCCTTTTACTGAGCAATTTATCATCGATAAATATGGAAAAGAAAAAGACAAAGAACTAAAATTTTTATCTTTCAGAAAAATATTGATAACACCCGAAAATGAAATAGTTTTCAATGCCGAAGAATATTATATAACTACAACTTATGTTTCAAGCGGACCTTATGGTGGCGGAACCACGCAAACAATTTATCATTATGATGATATTGTTAGTGCAAAAATTAATCAAGCAGGCGAAATAGTTTGGGCAAGGAATATAAATAAAAGACAATCTACAACTGGTGATGATTCATATATTTCTTATACATCTACTATTAAAGGGAATGACACTTTTTTCTTCATAAATACGGGTGAGAAAGTTAGGAAAATAAGTCATGACCGCATTCAGTTCGGACAAACAAGCACACGAAAATCCAACTTAAATATTATCAGAATTAAACCAAATGGCGATTTTGACTATCAAGAAATTCTTGATGATAAAGATAGTGAAGTACCATTTATGGTGTCTAACGGAATTTTGTCGGGCGATTCAGTTTTTTTTATTGGACGAAAAGGGAGAAAAAAACAAATATTAAAAGTTACGTTATAAATATAAAAGCAAATCTTGATGAACTGCCCCCAAATAGCGTCAAAATTTTTGGGGGCTGTCTATTATCGGTCTTATCTATATTTAAATATTAATTTTATAATTGTAAATATGACTACTATTAAATGTTTTATTCATATCAATTTAGAAACCTCAAAAGATATGTTTTATTTTTTGCCATTCCATTCTTCTATAAATTGGTTTAAAAATTGTTCCATAAATTCATGGCGCTCATTAGCAATTTTTAACCCAGTTTCAGTATTCATTTTGCCCTTTAGTAAAAGTAGTTTTTCATAAAAATGATTTAATGTTGGAGCCTCACTATTTTTATATTCTTCTTTATTCATTTTAAAATTTGGAAGAATTTCAGGATTATATAAAGATCTGTTTTTAAAACCGCCATAATTAAATGCTCTAGCAATTCCAATTGCACCAATTGCATCAAGACGGTCTGCATCCTGAACAACATCTAACTCTTTTGAAGTAGTTGTTTTTTTAAAATTACCTCCTTTAAAAGATATGTTTTCTATAATTTCAATTACTTTAGTAATAGTTTCTTGAGAAACATTTTGAGTTTCAAGAAATTTTCTTGCAGTTTTAGGCCCAATTGTTTCATCGCCATCATGAAATTTGCTATCGGCAATATCATGCAGTAATGCTCCAAGTTTTACTACAGTTTCATCACACTCCTCATTTTTTAAAATTAAAAGTGCGTTTTTATAAACCCGTTCTATATGAAACCAATCGTGACCACCTTCGGCATTTTTAAGTTGGTCTTTTACAAACTCGATAGTATTTTTTATTAAATCCAATGCTTTACCAATTTTTTATTACAAAAAATGTTGTCTTGAAATTTCAAAACAACATTTTTAATTTTCTTTTCGTTTTTTATTATCTAACCAATGCAGGCTCAACCCATTTAAATATGGCTGTTTGCTCTGGCAACACTAATCTTTCTGAAACCTTTGCCATTCGAGCTGGAAGTTTCATTAAATAATCTCTAGCTTTTTCTGCTTCATCTGTAAGATTTAACATTTTCTCAATTTCCCATTTTTCAACTAATTTACGAAGAATATCTACATAATCAGTTGCGGTATAAACACCAATTTTTTGAGCAGAATTTGAAAATTCTTCAAAAGCAGTCCCAATTTTCTCACCAGATTCTCTCAGAAAAACAGCAGGCATAGTAATTTTTTGTTTCATCATATATTGAAACGCCAGCATCATTTCTGACGGGTCAACTTTAAAAATTTGAGTTACAAATTCGCTATAAGCATGATGATGACGCATTTCATCTCCTGCTATTAATTTGCAAATTTTAGATAATTTTGCGTCTCCATATTTTTTTGCCAATTGCGAAACACGATTGTGCGAAACATAAGTGGCAAGTTCCTGAAAACTTGTGTAAACAAAATTTTTGTAGGGATCACGACCAGTTCCTATATCAAACCCGTCAGCAATCAAATGTTGTGTTGTCATTTCTACTTCTCTCATGTTTACACGACCAGATAAATACAAATATTTATTTAACAAATCGCCATGTCGATTTTCCTCGCTTGTCCATTGTCTAACCCAGTTAGACCAGCCATTTCGCTCCACATTATCGATTCCTTCAACATCTATCAACCACGATTCATAGGTTGGGAGGGCCTCTTCGGTTATGGTATCGCCTACTAAAGTTACCCAAAAATCATAAGGTAAATCTTTAGCAATCTCGCGCAATTCTTTTACTTCATCAAAAAAAGTTTCACTTTCAGAATTTGGTAACAAATCACTAGGTTGCCAAATTTTTTCGACTGGAATAAGAAATTGATCCATAAAACCGTCTACCTTATTTTCTAGAAATTGCATAACTTCTAAACGCATATTTTTTAATGACATACTTATTTTATTACCCTTTAGTAATACTAAAGGTGTTGATTATTTTATAATTGAATTTACAATTGCACTTTGAGTTTTTTCAAACAACTCATCAAATTCAAAATCTTTTACAGATAACGAATTATGAACAGTAAAGATAAGTCGTTTTCCTAAACCGAACGGAAAAAAACCAAATTTAACGAATTTCCAAGAATTGTTTATCGTTATTGGCACTACAATAGCCGATGGCGAAGCTTTACATAAAATTTTTAATCCTGTTGATGCAAATTCTTTTGGAGCACCTGTTTTACTTCGTGTTCCTTCAGGAAAAATTACTGCAGATCGATTATTTAATTCGATATATTCGCCTAAAGATTTTATTGCTGGAATAGCCTGTTTGGGTTCCTTACGATCAATAACTACCGAGCCACCATGTCGCAAATTGTATGAAATACTCGGAATTCCTTTTGAAAGTTCTTTTTTACTTACAAATTTGGGATGAAATTTTCTTAAAAACCAAATAATGCCTATAATGTCATATAAACTTTGATGATTAGCAACAAAAATTATGGGAACACCTTTTGGTATGGTATCTCGATTTTCAATTTTGTATGTTGTGCCTAATAAATGTCCAATTCGTATCAAACAAAAATTAAGATAATCAACACTTTTTTTGTGCGCTTGATACCCAAAAATGTTGAAACAAATCCATTGTATAGGATGAAATATAACTAATGCTAATAAAAATAAAAGCATCGCTATAAATGAAAAAGAATAGGACAATAGTTTTTCCATATACAAAAATCTGACACAAAAGTATGGAAAAATTTTATTTTCATAGTTTAATAAAATAATTTTGAATGCTGTCAATGGGCGTAGAATTTATTTTAAAATTTTTTTAATTTTATAAAAATAATTATTTAAAATTTGAATGTCTTATATATTGATTTTCAAAGCAAAAATGTAATTTTAGTTTACTACAAATATCAAGTGAATTTAGGTTGAATTTTGTTTTGTATTGAGTAGATTTTTAGTTTCTAGATTACTTTTTAAAGAATATTTACAAGCAATTACAATTTAGAATTGTTTAAAACTCATTTTCACAAATCTAGTTTTACATCAAAAAAATATTTATTTTTACAAATTAAAGCCAATTAAATAAAAAAAAATGAGTTCAGAAAAAGAATCCAAATTAAAAGCCTTACAGCTAACACTAGATAAACTAGACAAAACTTATGGTAAAGGAACTGTAATGAAGATGGGCGATAAAGCCATTGTAGAAGTCGAGGCTATATCGTCTGGATCGCTAGGGTTAGATTTAGCACTTGGCGTAAACGGATATCCTCGCGGAAGAGTAATAGAAATTTATGGTCCAGAGTCTTCGGGAAAAACAACACTTACACTTCATGCAATTGCAGAAGCTCAAAAAGCGGGAGGTATAGCAGCCTTTATAGATGCCGAGCATGCTTTTGATCGGTTTTATGCAGAAAAACTCGGTGTTGATATTAATAATCTAATCATTTCGCAACCAGATAATGGAGAACAAGCTTTAGAAATTGCCGAAAATTTAATTCGTTCAGGTGCAATTGATATAGTAGTTATTGACTCAGTTGCAGCACTTACTCCAAAAAGTGAAATTGAAGGAGAAATGGGTGATTCTAAAATGGGATTGCACGCTCGTCTAATGTCGCAAGCTTTAAGAAAACTTACAGGAACTATTAGTAAAACAAATTGTACTGTATTTTTCATCAATCAACTTAGAGAGAAAATTGGTGTAATGTTTGGAAATCCAGAAACCACGACTGGCGGAAATGCATTAAAATTTTATGCATCAGTTAGACTAGATATTCGTCGTTCTTCTCAAATAAAAGATGGAGACAATGTTATAGGAAACAGAACAAAAGTAAAAGTTGTTAAAAACAAAGTCGCACCACCATTTAAAACTGCCGAATTTGATATTATGTATGGCGAAGGAGTTTCTAAAACAGGTGAAATTTTAGACCTTGCAGTAGAGTTTGAAATTGTTAAAAAAGCAGGTTCATGGTTTAGCTATGGCGAAACAAAACTAGGACAGGGAAGAGATGCTGTAAAATCTTTAATAAAAGATAATCCTGAAATGGCGGATGAACTTGAAGCCAAAATTAAATCTCATATAAAAGCATTAGCTGATGCTTAAATAATCACAAAATAATTAATCCGCTTCGGCGGATTTTTTTTTAAATTTATACGCAACCTTTTTGTAAAAAATGTATCTATAACATAAATAGTATTTAAAAATGAAAAAATTAATTTGTCTATTGACTTTTGTGTTGGTTTTAACTTCATGTAGTGTAAGTGAAGATCAAACTTATAGTTATGAAATCACTCCAATTTCTACCGTTACAATGGCTACAAAATATGCAGCCGACAGTACTAGTGTTATCAATGTGAAATATTTAAGACCATCATCGTGTCACTTGTTTAATGATTTTTATTATAAAAAAGATGTTTTTAATAGAACTGTGGCGATAGAAACCCTTAGAGTAAATCAAGATAATTGTCAAGCAGATGGAGTTACTGTTGTAGAAAAACAACTGAAATTTACTCCAGTTGCAACGGGCACCTATCATTTTAAGTTTTTTACAGGTACAAATACTGCAGGCGTTGACCAGTATTTAGAATATGATGCATTGGTAGACCATTAAATAATATCCTTTTGAGTATAGATCAACTCATTAATGACTGTAAAAAAAATGATATAAAAGCTCAAGAACAATTATACACCATTTATGCTAAAAAATTGTTCCCAGTTTGCTTAAAATATTCGCGCAGTTATGTCGAGGCTCAAGATAATTTACAAGATGGTTTTTTGTTGGTATTCGAAAAAATAAAACAATTTGAGTTTAAAGGTTCATTTGATGGCTGGATAAAAAAAGTAATGATTAACAATATTCTCCAACATTATAGAAACAAACCATTTTTGAGTTTGGTAGTTGAAGATGTTGCTGACGAAGTTACACTTGAGGTTGATGATAGCATATCGATTGAATTTTTGACAAAAATTATTCAAGAATTACCAGACAGATATAGATTGGTTTTTAACCTTTTTGTTTTTGAAAATTATTCGCATCAAGATATAGCTACAGCCTTAGAAATAACTGTCGGAACATCAAAATCTAATTTGTCTAGAGCAAAAATGATTTTAAAAGAAAAAATTGAACACAATACAGGGAGCGATAAAATGCCTTATATACAATGAGTGAAAGAAAAAATATAGAACAACTCTTTCAGAAAAAATTTGAAAATCTTGAGGTTTCACCAGACAATATTGTTTGGGAGAATCTAGAGATAATTTTAAAAAAGAAAGGAAAAAAGCGTGTTATTCCGTTATGGTGGAAACTAGCTGGAGTTGCTTCCTCATTAGTTTTAGGGGTTTTTATTTTTAATACATATCAAGATTCTGAGATTTCAAAACTAAATAATACGAAACAAGTTTTTAAAGAAAATAATTTAATTAAAAGCAATATCAATTCTGGAGTTACTTCAAAATCTGAATCAAAAAAATCAATTGAAGTTGATAAATCTAGATTCCAAAATAAGAGTAATTATTCTACAGAAAAATCAGTAGCGGAAAAATCTGAATCAAAAAAATTAATCGGAGTTGATAAATCTAGATTTCAAAATAAGAGTAATTACAATAAAACTTCAAATGTTGCTTATAATGAAAAAGTTAAATCAATTGAAGACAGAAATTCTGAATTGCAAAACAATAAAAATAATCTTGTTAAAAATATAGTTGTAACTGATACAAAAAAAGAATTTGAAAAATCAAAATATAGTTCAATAAAAACCAATACAGAAACTGATAATTTGGTTACACAAAAAGAAAATAATCAAAGTTTAGAAACAAAAGATATTAAAAAAATTGACTCAACAAAAATTGCTATAGTTGAGCCAAATGCGCTGGAAGAGTTGCTTAATGAAAAAGAAAAAGTTTCCAAGACCGAATCAAAAATAAATAGGTGGCAAGTTTCGTCAAATCTTGCTCCTATTTATTTTAACTCGGTAAAAAATGGTTCGCCACTCGACACAAAGCTTGAAAGCAATCAAAAAAATTATCAAACAGATAAAAGCTACGGAATAGGAGTAAACTATTCGGTAAATAAAAAAGTTAAAATTAGAGCTGGATTAAACATCCTTTCTATTGCATATCAAACTACTGGCGTGGTTTTTTATCAAGACGAAAATCAGGTTAGTAAAATTGCTAATTTAAATCCAAATGTGCCAGGATCGTTACTAGTAATAGAAAGTTTAACGAATGTTAATTCTGTTTTTAACAAAGTTGAAGAAAAATCGATGGGAAGTTTAAATCAAAAAATGGGTTATCTAGAAGTGCCATTAGAACTTTCATACAAAGTTTTAGACAAAAAATTTGGAATAAATATTATAGGCGGTATGAGTACTTTGATTCTGAATCAAAACGAAATATACCTGCAATCGACAGGAATGAATTTAAAAATAGGAGAGGCAAACAATTTAAGTCAGGTTCATTTTAGTGGAAACTTGGGTTTAGGCTTTAAATATGGATTTATGAAACACATAGAAGCTAGTGTAGAACCAGTTTTTAAATATCAAATAAACACTTTTTCTAATAATGTTGGAAGTTTTAAACCCTACATTTTTGGAATATATTCGGGAATAAGTTTTAGTTTTTAGTTTGTTATACTTTGTTAAAGTTAGTTAGGTGTTAGTTGCTTTAGAGTACTAACGAAAAAGAGTCCGATTATTTTGGACTCTTTTTTTTATGCATTATATATTTTGAGTTGGGTGTAAATTTTGTTTCTGGTATCATTTTTTATTGCCTTTCTATCATCAAGTGTAGCTCCTTTAGTAATAATAAATGGTAAAATTTTTGCTCTCATTTTACCAGGACTACCGCTAAAAAAAGTGTAAGAAAACCGTTTTTTGTTATCTGCAAAAACTATCGGCACAATGGGAATTTGATGTTCTATTGCTAGTCGAAATGCACCATCTTTAAAATCATCAAGATCTATTGATTCATCAGGAACGCCACCTTCTGGAAAAATGCAAATACTTAAACCTTGATTCAATCTTTTTTGAGCTGTTTCAAAAACTTCCATTCTACTTTTAGGACTATTTCTATCTACTAAAATGCAAGTACGTTTATAAAAAAATCCAAATAATGGAATTTTAACCAATTCTACTTTACCTACAAAAACAAAAGGATTTTTGGTTATTGCAAGCATCAACATAATGTCTGCCATCGAGGTATGATTTGCAGTAAGCATATAACTTTTGTCAGGTTCTAATTCTTGATCACGTTCTATAATATAACTAAAGCCCATTCCAAAAAGAATAAATTTTGCCCATATTCGAGCCATTACAAAAAAATATGGATACCATTTTTCTTTTACTATTGAAAGCACTAAAAACGGAAGCATAATAAATATTGGAATTGCCATCAGAATATAAAACCAAATTCGATAGCTTATCCAAAAAATTTTTTTTATTAGTCTCATAGCGTCAAAAATAAGTTTTATTGTTCAAAATACGTTACAAATGAAACTAACTTTAAGAAAAACTTTGTTTACTTTGCATTAAATAATCATAGAATGTCAAAAATACTTACTGGTGTTCAAAGCACAGGAACGCCACATTTAGGAAATTTACTTGGAGCCATCATCCCTGCTATTGAACTCTCGAACAATTTAGGAAATGAGTCGTTTCTTTTCATTGCCGATTTACATTCGATAACTCAAATAAAAAATGGTGATACATTACGTAAAAATACTTACAGCACAGCATCAGCTTGGTTGGCCTGCGGATTAGATGTAAATAAAGTAACCTTTTATCGTCAGAGCGACGTGCCGCAAACATCTGAATTGTCTTGGTATTTGAGTTGTTTTTTCCCATTTCAACGCCTTACTTTGGCACATTCTTTCAAAGACAAATCAGACCGATTAGATGATGTAAATGCAGGATTATTTTCATATCCAATGCTTATGGCAGCAGATATTCTTTTGTATGATGCAAATTTTGTTCCTGTAGGAAAAGATCAAATGCAACATATAGAAATAACTCGAGATGTTGCTTCACGTTTTAATCATCAAATGGGCGAAACATTTACAATCCCAGAAGGAATGGTTCAAGAGGAAACTATGTATGTTCCCGGAACAGATGGTTTTAAAATGAGTAAATCAAGAGGAAATATAATAGATATTTTTTTGGATGATAAATGTTTAAGAAAACAAATCATGAGTATTGAGAGTGATAGCAAACCTCTTGAAGAGCCCAAAAATCCCGATACTTGTAAGATTTTTGGGATTTATAAATTAATTGCTTCCGAAAATGAAATTGCCACAATGAGACAAAATTATTTAGGCGGGAATTATGGATATGGTCATGCTAAACAAGAGCTTTTTGAGTTAATTTGTAAACGTTTTCAAACCCAGCGAGAAAAATATAATTACTATATCAATAATAATGATGAAGTAGACGCATTATTAAAAATTGGTGCTTCAAAAGCCCATCTAGTTGCAAATAAAGTATTGAATAGAGTTCGAGAAAAATTAGGATTTCAAAAAATATAGGTGAGTTTAACAAAAGAAATTATAAAATTCAGCCTGATATCATTTTATATATAACCGATCATTTTATAATTTAGAAGCATTTTGATAGTATGTTTCCAATAGCTTTTCATCCCATATATAAGCATCCTTTACCAGAAGGACATCGTTTCCCGATGTTGAAATATGAGTTATTACCACAACAACTTTTATTAGAAGGAATCGCTTCAAAGTCTGATTTTTTTGAACCCGATTTATGTGATTTAGATGCTGTTTTAAAAGTTCATACAAAAGAGTATGTTGATCAATTAGTACAACTTTCGTTGGATGCAAAATTAGCTCGTAAAATCGGTTTTCCGTTATCAAAAGCCCTTATCGAACGCGAATTTAGAATAGCTCAAGGCACTATTGATGGTTGTATAAAAGCATTTAAAAATGGTTTAGCTTTTAATATTGCAGGAGGTACACACCATGCTTTTTCAAATCGTGGCGAAGCATTTTGTATGTTAAATGACCAAGCAATTGCAGGGCAATATCTTTTAAACAATAATCTTGTAAAAAAAATTCTCATTGTTGATTTAGATGTACATCAAGGTAATGGAACTGCAGAGATATTCAACAATAACACTAAAGTTTTTACATTTTCAATGCACGGAAAAACAAATTATCCGTTTAAAAAAGAAAAATCCGATTTAGATATTGCTTTACCAGATTTTACAAATGATACATCTTACTTATCAATTCTTTCAGAAATTTTACCTCGTTTAATATTTGATGAAAAACCTGATTTTATTTTTTATTTGTCAGGTGTTGATATTTTAGAAACTGACAAATTAGGCAAATTATCTTGCACTTTAGAAGGCTGTAAAAAAAGAGATGAAATAGTTTTAGAAATTTCAAAAAAACATCAAATTCCTATTCAAATAAGTATGGGAGGTGGCTATTCACCACAAATAAAAACAATAATTGAGGCACACACCAACACTTTTAGAGTTGCCGCCTCAATTTATTAGTTGATATAAGTCCAATTTGACCCATCGCTAAAAACAGTAACTGTTCTTAGATTTCCTTCGTACATGAATATTTGGCTTGTGCCCACGGTAGAATTTTTAGGAAACAATAAACCAGATGGTGTAGTTAATTGTGCCGTTATCGAGTTTTGAATATTTCGAATAATGTACATTCTTCCGGGAACTGTAGTTGGATTTGGCAATTGAAATTTATCATCGGTAGCTGTGGGAATTATCGAAATGTAAATTCCATCTGTAATAAAAACACTACTACCACCATTTCCTGTGCCATTTCCATTTAGACTAACAACTTTTACTGATAAATTTCCGTTTATATCTAACATACTTAACGGAGTAATTGTATTAATTCCAACTTGCGAAAACCCACTTTTTAAAAAGCAGAAAAATACTAGAACAAGTAAAATTTGTCTTGATTTTATCATAGGTTTTAGTTACTATAATTTAACATATCTTAAATGTAATCAAAAAAACTTAAAAACTTTATGACTTAAATTATCGAAAACGTTTTCGTGTTGACAACTTCTCTTATCGGGTGATTTAAATTTGATATTTTACCAAAAAAAGTGATAAAATATAATTTTACCACTTTCATTAGCTTACAGAAAAAGATGATTTAAACTGCATTCAACAATGCTATGATATCATCGCCATATTTATCGGATTTTACCTCTCCAAAACCTTTAATTTTTCGCAATTGACTTATTGATTCTGGTTTATGAATGGCTACATTCATCAATTCAGAATTATGACAAATCATAAAACTTTTAAATCCAAGTTCCGATGCTTTTTCTGCTCGCCATTTCTTTAGATTTTGAAAAATCGTTTGTTCTCTTTCTGATAACTCGATTTCTTGTTTTGACTCTTCATCTTTTGCGTCA
>JANXVF010000008.1 GCA_025351785.1 Flavobacterium sp. | reverse complement strand
TGCTATTTCTACAAAAGCTTCTATTCGCGAAATGATGTTACCAGGTGCTATTGCTTTAATTACTTCTTCAACCATCATTTCTTTTGAACAACATCCTTCTTTTTCGCCAGTAGAACCAATACCTACAATGTATGGAGCAATTACTAAAGAAACGATAGACATTAATTTAATTAAGATATTCATTGAAGGACCCGATGTATCTTTGAATGGATCACCAACAGTATCACCAGTTACTGCTGCTTTGTGAGCATCAGAACCTTTGTAAGTCATTTCTCCATTAATCATAACACCAGCTTCAAATGATTTTTTTGCATTATCCCAAGCTCCACCAGCATTGTTTTGAAAAACAGCCCAAAGCACACCAGAAACGGTAACTCCAGCCATATATCCACCTAGCATTTCGGCAACAATGGCGTGATTGTCTCCATAAACTAACAAACCTATCAACACTATTAAAATTGGAAAACCAATAGTCATAATTCCTGGCAACATCATTTCTCTTAATGCAGCTTTTGTTGAAATATCGACACATTTTGCATACTCTGGTTTTCCTGTTCCTTCCATAATTCCTGGAATCTCTTTAAACTGTCGACGTACTTCATAAACCATATCCATCGCAGCTTTTCCAACAGAGTTCATTGCTAATGCTGAAAATACTACAGGAATCATACCACCTACAAATAACATGGCTAAAACTGGTGCTTTAAAAATATTAATTCCGTCAATTCCTGTAAAAGTTACATATGCCGCAAACAATGCTAATGATGTTAATGCAGCCGAAGCGATTGCAAATCCTTTTCCTGTTGCCGCAGTTGTATTTCCTACAGAGTCCAAAATATCAGTTCTAGTTCTAACTTCTTTTGGTAATTCGCTCATTTCAGCAATTCCACCCGCGTTGTCAGATATTGGTCCGAAAGCATCGATTGCAAGTTGCATTGCAGTTGTTGCCATCATTGCAGAAGCAGCTAAAGCTACTCCGTAAAATCCTGCAAAAGCATAGGAAGCCCAAATAGCTCCAGCAAATAAAATTACTGTAGGAAAAGTAGAAATCATTCCTGTTGCTAAACCAGCAATTACGTTAGTTCCAGCTCCAGTTGACGATTTTTGAACAATTGCTAATACTGGTTTTGTTCCTAATCCTGTATAGTATTCTGTTACAGATGAGATTGCTCCTCCTACTATTAAACCAACAATTGTAGCATAAAAAACACGCATTGATGAAATATCTTTTAAACCTTCACCAAAAAATCCCATTTTCATGGTTTCTGGCAACATCCATTTAACAAGGAAGAAACAAGCAATGGCTGTTAAAATAATAGAAACCCAGTTTCCAATATTTAATGCTTTTTGTACTTGTGCCTCTTTAGCATTATCATCTGAAATTTTAACTAAAGTAGTTCCTATAATAGAAAATAAAATTCCGAAACCAGCTATTGCCATAGGAAGCAAAATTGGACCTATACCACCAAATGCATCCATTATTTTGCCACCCATATCTTTAATAACATAATTACCCAAAACCATTGCAGCCAAAACAGTTGCAACGTACGAACCAAATAAATCTGCTCCCATTCCTGCAACATCACCTACATTATCACCTACATTATCTGCTATAGTTGCAGGATTTCTCGGATCATCTTCTGGTATTCCAGCCTCAACTTTTCCTACTAAATCTGCACCTACATCCGCCGCTTTTGTATAAATACCGCCACCTACTCTGGCAAACAAAGCAATCGACTCTGCTCCCAACGAAAATCCTGCTAAAGTTTCAAGCACCTTAGTCATATCTTCTGTAGAAGTCCAAACGCCACCCATAAATTTTTGAAAGAAAATAATAAAAAAACCTGTTAAACCAAGTACCGCTAAACCTGCAACTCCAAGTCCCATAACAGTACCGCCTCCAAAAGAAACTTTTAATGCTTGCGGTAAACTTGTTCGTGCAGCTTGAGTTGTTCTAACATTTGTTTTTGTAGCGATTTTCATTCCCATATTTCCAGCTAAAGCTGAGAAAAATGCTCCAAAAATAAAAGCAACAACAATTAATATATTTGTAGTAGGAACTACAAACGAAATTCCTGCTAGTACAATACTTGCACCAACTACAAAAAACGCTAGTAATCTATATTCAGCTTTTAAAAATGCTAGGGCACCTTCATATATGTAATCTGAAATTTCTTTCATTTTACCATCGCCAGCATCTTGTTTTAAAACCCAAGCTCTTTTGGCCGCCATAAAAAGCAAACCGATAATTGCCATAACAATTGGCACATAAATCATAAATGATTCCATAAAAATTAAGTTTAGTTCAAAAATTTATCGGGTGCAAAAATAACAAAATTTTAAGAATTATAGCAAGGAATGTCAAAAATATGAAAAGTGTTGAGCGCTAGAAGCTAAAATTTATGCAATACATACATTTTTTTGGTTTACACATTAAACTAATGTTAAAATTGTATATATTTGATACTTTAATTAATTAACCAAAACTTTAAAAAAATGAAAAAAATATTTTCTTTATCGGCAAATCCTGTTCAAAAAGATTTAGGATTATTTATTTTACGTTTAATTATGGGTTTACTTATGGCTTGTTATGGCTATGAAAAATTTTCTCATTTTGGTGAAATGGCAAATTCTGATTTTTGGAGCAAAAACATTAGTTTTCTTGGTATGACTGGTAAAGTTCCGTTAGCATTGACAATTTTTGCAGAATTATTTTGTAGTTTATTATTAATTGTGGGAGCTTTTACTCGTTTTTCTTTACTAGTACTTATGTTTTGTATGGGATACATAATAGTAGTTGTTGCTCAATTTACTATAATTTCTAAAGGTGATAATGGTTATGAGCTAAATAATGCTTTTGTATATTTTATGATATATTTATCTTTATTGTTTACAGGACCTGGAAAATATAGTTTAGATTATAAAAAGTTTACTAAAAGATAATTTTATATTTTATTTCTTTTTTTTAAGTAGTAATGCCAAATAATGTATGTGGCAAACGTACGATATGGTTTCCAAGTGTTTGACAATGAAACCATATCGTTATGATTTTGGCAATCATACAATTCTTTTAATGTGTTTTTTATTGCTATATCGCCAATCGGAATTATATCGGGAAGTTGTAAGCAAAACATTAAATAGACTTCTATACTCCAATTTCCTACTCCTTTTATTGTTATCAATTCGTTTCGAATTTCTTGTTCCGTTTTATTAGTAAAGGTTTCAAAGTCTATTTGGTTTGTAAAAACTTTTGAAGACAAATCTTTTAGATATGTAATTTTTTGTCTAGAGATGCCACAGTTTTTTAGTTCTAATTCAGAGCAATTTAAAATTTTTAAGGCTGTTAATTCTCCAAAATGATTTTGAAGTTTATCATAACTAGCTTTTGCTGATGGTATCGACACTTGTTGCTCTAATATTATATGACACATTGTTGCGAATCCTTGATTACGTTTTTGAATAATAGGATTGCCAAAATTTGAAATTATAAAATTTAAAGTTTTGTCTTTTTTTGATAAAAAATCGATTGCTTTTTGCATTAAAATTTGTCTTTAGCCCTGATCGCGTCATTGTTTGAGCTCTTATCTTTTCTCGTTTTTAGTAACGAGAAAAGATAAAGCGAGTGACAAGAGCAGGAATTACGCTTATCAAAAATGCCTAGACTTTATGCTCTAAATTATTTTTAATATAGGTTTGAAAAGTAAAATCAAATTTGTGCTTTTCGTCTTTTTGATGATGTTCCTCATAAATAAGTTTCCAATTTGTGAGGTTAATTTCTGGGTAAAATGCATCGCCTTCGGTTTTGACATGAACTCTTGTAAGCTCAATTTTATCGGATAGATTTAAAAACTGTTTGTAAATTTCACCTCCTCCAATTATGTATACATCTTGATTTTTTGGTACAACACCCAAAGCCTCTTGTATAGAATTTACAATTATACAGTCATTTGCCTTAAAATTTTTATTGTTTGTAATAACGACATGAGTGCGGTTTGGCAGAGGTTTATCGAAGCTTTCAAAAGTTTTTCGACCCATAATTATATAGTGTCCAGATGTTAACAGTTTAAAACGCTTGAAGTCATCAGGTAAATGCCACACAATTTTGTTGTCTTTACCCAGTACATTATTTGTAGATGCTGCGGCAATTTGTATTATCATTTATGTATTCTTGAAATGGTTTTCTGCTTCGTGTTTGAGTTTTTCTAATTTATTTTCTTGCATTGTCATGAGTCTGTTTATTTGTTCACGTTCCCAGTTTTTATTCATAAAACTATCTGTTATAAAAACTTTTATAAAGTGTAAAATAAAGATGAAGGCCCAGACTGTGACAACCCAAATATACCAATTTACAGGTTCGCCAATATTGAAAAGTTTGTTAATTATAAATAAAAAAATACTTCCAACAAACAGAACTACAAAGTGAAAGTATAACTTTTTTTTCTGTTTAATTCTTCGTCTTGCATATTCATACATTTCATGTTGGTTAGTTTCCATCAAGTACAATAATTTGTTTTAAAGATACTCATTTTTTTTATATTCTGAAATTTAGGTTTGGTTTTAATGAAATATGAAAACGTTTTCATAAAGTAATAATGGACTAGAAATCCTTAATAATTATGATTTTAGAAAATATTTAAGCAAGTTTTTGTAGAAACAATAAAACTACACTACTTACAAAAAGTTATTACAAAATTACTTTACTTTGCTGCATTAATCTAAATATTAAATAGTTATGTCAGTTAAAAAACAGTTTATAAAAACAAAACCCGTTTGTAAAGTTACATTCTCACTAGAAGCCAAAGAAGCTAATGTTGCAACAGTTGTTGGCGATTTCAATAATTGGAATCCAGAAAATGGAGTTTTATCTAAATTAAAAAATGGAACTTTTAAAGGCATTTTTGATTTGCCAACAGAAAATTCGTTTGAGTTTAAATATATCGTTGACGGAACTTATGTAAATGAACCTGCAGCGGATAGTTATAGATGGAATGAATTTGCAGGAGCCGAAAATAGCGTTTTAGAAGTGTAAAATTTAATTTGTTTGTTTTAAAAAAATCCGTTTAACTTTTTGAGTCAAACGGATTTTTTTATACCGCTACAACGCCTTTAATATGTGGGTGCGGATCGTAACCTTGTAACGTGAAATCATCAAAAGTAAAGTCTAAAATGTTTTTCACATTTGGATTTAAAATCATCTTTGGCAATGGTTTAGGTTCTCTCGAAAGTTGTAATTCTAGTTGTTCAAAATGGTTGTTATAAATATGCGCATCACCAAAAGTGTGAATAAATTCTCCTACTTCAAAATTGCAAACTTGGGCAATCATCATTGTTAAGAGTGCATAGGAAGCAATATTGAAAGGTACACCCAGAAAAATATCAGCACTGCGCTGGTACAATTGACACGACAATTTTCCTTCGGCAACATAAAACTGAAAAAAAGCATGACAAGGAGGTAAAGCAACTTTTCCGTTTGCAATATTTTCTGAAAATGATTTAGTTGTATCTGGCATAACCGAGGGGTTCCATGCAGAAA
Source organism: Flavobacterium sp. (assembly GCA_025351785.1). Lineage (GTDB taxonomy): Bacteria > Bacteroidota > Bacteroidia > Flavobacteriales > Flavobacteriaceae > Flavobacterium. The sequence continues at coordinate 33,301 of JANXVF010000008.1, read as the reverse complement.
CTAACATACGACGGCTGTTGGGATTAGTTTTTAGGGTTTCAATTAGCTCTGTAATTTGATCTATTTCTTCACTATTCCAATTGCGCCATTGGTGTCCGTAAACTGGTCCTAAATCGCCATTTTCATTCGCCCATTCATCCCAAATTTTAACTCCATTTTCTTTGAGATATTTAATATTTGTATCTCCTTTTAAAAACCAAAGCAATTCATAAACAATAGACTTTAAATGTAATTTTTTTGAAGTAACCATAGGGAAACCTTCACTTAAATCGAAACGCATTTGATATCCAAAAACACTTTTTGTTCCAGTTCCTGTTCTATCCCCTTTTTGAATTCCGTTTTCTAAAACATGTTTTACTAAATCGTGGTATTGTTTCATTTTTAGTATTATAAATTTTAAATCTTAAATCTTGAATTATAAATAGGTAAGGCTGTTTAAAATTTAAGATTGCTTCGCCAGTTCGGGTAAACCCTCGTGTAATAATTTAAAATAATTCTTAAGATTCTCTTTTAGATATTTCGTCTCTAATTCGAGCAGCTTTTTCGTAATCCTCCTCTTGAACTGCCATTTCTAAAAACTCGTGAAGTTCTGATAGACTAAACTTTTTATAATCTTCTTGATCTACTGTGCGGTTTGGTTTTGAATCGACAGTTATAGATTCAGATAAAATTCCATCTTCATTCGAATTTTGATTTTCTGCATCTGCAGGATTAGCGTTTAAATAAATTCCCGCTTTGTCTAAAATATTTTTATAGGTAAATATTGGTGCTTGAAAACGCAATGCTAATGCAATTGCATCAGAAGTTCGAGCATCAATAATTTCTTCAATTTTATCTCGTTCACAAATAATACTCGAATAAAAAACGCCATCAACGAGTTTGTGTATAATAACTTGCTTTACAACTATGTCAAACCGATCAGCAAAACTTTTAAATAAATCATGCGTTAAAGGACGTGGTGGTTTTATTTCTTTCTCTAAAGCAATTGCTATAGATTGTGCTTCAAAAGCTCCAATAACAATAGGAAGTTTACGCTCTCCATCTACTTCATTTAAAATTAATGCGTAAGCACCATTTTGTGTTTGACTGTATGAAATTCCTTTTATTGTTAGTTTTACTAAACTCATTTTCTAATTAATTTTTAACCCCAAAATACTCTTACAAATACACTTTTTTTATATAATAATTTGGTACACAAAGAAACAAAAAAGTTTTGCTTATTAGGAAGTGATTTAAACTTTTTTCAACAAAAACAAAATTCCTATTTATTTGCTTCAACCAAAAAGCAATTAAAACTTTTAAATAAAAAAGCTACCAGAAAAAATATTTCGGATAGCTTAGAGTTTTTGAAATGTTAAGTATTTAAGCGTTTTGAATTTTAAATTCCTTTAATTTTTCGGTTAATTTTGGTAAAATATCGAAAGCATCGCCCACTATTCCATAATCTGCCACTTTAAAAAATGGAGCTTCAGGATCAGAATTGATAACTACTTTTACTTTTGACGAATTGACTCCTGCAATGTGTTGTATTGCACCAGAAATACCCACAGCAATATATAAATTTGTTGCAACTGGTTTTCCTGTTTGTCCAACGTGCTCACTATGAGGACGCCATCCCAAATCAGAAACTGGCTTAGAACAAGCTGTTGCTGCGCCAAGTACAGTAGCTAGATTTTCGATTAAACCCCAATTTTCGGGACCTTTTAAACCTCTACCGCCAGAAACTACAATATCTGCATCGGCTATTGATACTTTGCCCGAAGATTTCTCAACAGCAGTTACCTTAACCGAAAAATCGTCGCTATTTACAACTGGGGCAAAGTCTTCTTCAATCAAATTTGAAGGAGATTCGACCAATCCGAATGAATTTTTACTTAACGAAAGTATTTTTACCTCTGTAGCTATTTCTGTTATGTTGAATGCTTTATTTGAAAATGCAGTTCTTTTAACATGAAATGGTGTTGTAGTTACAGGTAATCCAACAACATTTGAAGCAAATCCTGCTTCTAAAGATACCGCTAATAATGGTGCAAGATATAAACTATCTGTAGTTGAGGAAAGTACAATTACTTTACTTCCTTCTTTTTGAGCCGCTTGTTTTATAACATCAGCATAAGCTTTTGCGGTAAAATTTACTAACGAATCGTTTTTGATTTTTAAAACTTTATCTACACCATATTTTGCTAGTTCTGAAACATCTATTGTATTTAAAGTAACTGCTGTTACAGTTGTTCCAAGTGATTCTGCTATTTTTTTTGCATAAGATGCTATCTCAAAAGCTACTTTTTTAAATTTACCTTCTACTGATTCTGTGTATATTAATACTGACATAATTTTTTTATTAAAAGATTAAATATTGAAAAATTTAAGGATTAAATTACTTTAGCTTCATTGTGAAGTAGATTAATTAATTCATCCAAGTTTGAGGCATCAATTAATTTTACTGCCGATTTTGGTGCTGGTTTCTCAAATTTTACCGCCATTGTTTCTACAGAAGCATCAACAGGCTCTAAAACTGTTAAAACTTTTGTTCTTGCAGTCATAATTCCTCGCATATTTGGAATTTTTAAATCTTTTTCTTCAACCAAACCTTTTTGACCACCAACTATTAAGGGTAAATTGGTTTCGATTAATTCCTTACCACCATCTATTTCTCTAGAAGCTTTTGCAGTAGTACCATCTATTGTTAATTCGATACAAGAATTTACAAAATTGTAATTTAAAAGTCCAGCTAACATCCCGGGAACCATTCCTCCGTTGTAATCTAACGATTCCTTACCGCAAATTATCAAATCATAATTTCCGCTTTTAGCAACAGCAGCTAATTGCTTTGCTACAAAAAAACCATCTGTAGCCGAAGCATTTATTCTAATTGCTTCGTTTGCTCCTATTGCTAAAGCCTTTCGTAAAGTAGGTTCGGTATCGGCACCGCCAACATTTACAACAGTAACTGTTGCACCTTGTTGCTCTTGAAACCAGATTGCTCTGGTTAACCCAAACTCGTCATTAGGATTAATTACAAACTGAACACCGTTTTTATCAAACTCTGAATCACCGTTAATAAAATTAATTTTTGAAGTAGTATCAGGCACGTGGCTGATGCAAACCAATATTTTCATAACTATTTTTTAAATATTTTTAAGAATGTAAAAGTATTAAATATTTTTCAATTTTTAATATGCGTGCATAATAAAAAAATTTGAAATCTTAGTATTATATCGATTTCGTTAGTGATTGCAATTGATGAGATATAATAAACGTATAGATATTACTGATTATTAAAATAAGTTAACGGTTTGCAAGTTGTCCACATGCTGCATCAATATCTTTGCCACGACTACGACGCACTTTAACCACGATATTATTTTTTTGTAAGGCATCGATATATAAATTTATTGCTTCTGGCGATGCTTGTTGAAATTCACCATCGTCGATGGGATTGTATTCTATTAAATTTACTTTGCATGGAACATATTTACAGAATTTTACTAGTGCATCAACAGCAACTTGATTATCGTTAATTCCTTTCCAAACCACATATTCATACGAAACTTTGCTTTTTGTTTTTTTATACCAATATTCTAAACTTTCCCTCAAGTCATGCAACGGAAAGTTAGATGAAAAAGGCATTATTTTAGCACGAATTTCATCTATTGCAACATGAAGCGAAACTGCTAATTTGAATTTTACATCATCATCAGCCATTTTTTTTATCATTTTAGGAATTCCTGATGTGGAAACAATGATACGTTTGGGAGACATTCCTAACCCTTCTTTTGAAGTAATCATATCAATGGCTTTGATTACATTGTTATAATTCATCAATGGTTCGCCCATTCCCATGAAAACAATATTCGACAACGGACGATTATATTGTAATTTACTTTCGTTATCAATGGCAATTATTTGATCGTAAATTTCTCCTGGTTCTAGATTTCGCATTCGTTTAAGTCGAGATGTAGCGCAAAAATTACAGTCTAAACTACAACCTACTTGGCTTGAGACGCAAGCTGTTGTACGCGTTTGTGTAGGTATCAACACACTTTCGACAACTAAACCATCGTGAAGTCGAACTGCGTTTTTGATTGTTCCATCTTCGCTGCGTTGTTTTACATCTACATTTATATGATTGATTACAAAATTATTTTGGAGTAATAATCTGGTTTCTATAGATAGATTTGTCATGTCGTTAAAATCATGTGCGCCTTTGCTCCACAACCATTCGTACACTTGATTTCCACGAAATGATTTATCACCATTTTCCACAAAAAAATTGCGAAGTTGTTCTTTTGTGATGGTTCTGATGTCAATTTTTTCAATCATAATACAAAGGTAGAATATTTTGTTGGTTTGGTTATTTGTATATTTGTTTAAAAAATATCTTATGCATTTTATTTCGGAAGAATTAGAAAATTATGTAGCAAATCATTCGCAAAAAGAACCAGAATTATTAGTACAACTGTTTAAAGAAACGCATCAAAAAGTTTTGCAACCCAGAATGTTGAGCGGTCATTTTCAAGGAAGAGTTTTGAGTATGCTGAGCAAAATTATCAATCCAAAAGCTATTTTAGAAATTGGAACGTATACTGGCTATGCTGCACTTTGTTTGGCAGAAGGGTTGCTCAAAGATGGGACTTTGGACACGATAGATATTAAAGAAGAATTAGTATTTATACAAAAGAAGTATTTTGATTTATCGGTTTGGAAAAATCAAATTACTGCACATTTAGGAAATGCGCTGGATGTGATTCCGAGATTGGACAAAAAATTTGATTTGGTTTTTATAGATGCTGACAAAGAAAATTATATCAATTACTTTAATTTAATTGTGCCAATAATGAATAAAGGCGGCATAATTCTATCGGATAATGTGCTTTGGAGTGGTAAAGTTTTAGAAGACTTGAACCCGAAAGATATGAGTACGAAAGTACTTTTGGAATACAATCAAATGGTCAACAACGACCCTCGAGTTGAAACGGTATTATTGCCTATTCGTGACGGGTTGACTGTGAGTAGGGTTTTGTAAAATAAGAACTTTAGAGACAAAAAATGAAATCTATTTAAATCAAGTTATTTTTGTTGCTTTGTGAAGTTTTCGGAAATTAAATATTGAAATTAAATACTAACCTTTTAAAATATGGAACCAACTTTAAACTAAACTTCAACTTGAATTTCTAGTGTTTATAAACTTTTTTAAAAACTGCTCATAAATTTTATAAAACCCAAATCCAGAAATTGATCCAAATAAATATCCTGCAAGGATATCAATAGGATAATGAACGCCAAGATAAATGCGACTGTAAGCAAAAATTAAAGGGTATAAAAAAATAAAAAAGGCATAACTATAGTATTTTTTTAGCACCAAATATAAAAATGTCATTGTTGCCATTGAGTTTGCGGCGTGTCCCGAAATAAAACTAAAACTGTCTGATTGATGCACAACTCGAATTAAATTTTTAACACTTGGGTCGTTACACGGACGTAAACGGTGGAACGTTACTTTAAAAAACTCTACCGATGAATTGCAGATTAAGAGAATTGTAGCAATAAATAACAGTAAAATATAAAAATTTCTTTTGGTTGTTTTTTTATAAAATAAATAACCTATTAAAATAAAAAAGGGCAACCAGTAAATTTGTTTGGTAATGATTAACCATAAGCCGTCCCATTTTTCTGAACCAAGGCCATTTAAAAAAATAAGCAGACGTTTGTCGAGTGCAATTAATTTGTCTAACATTACATTTGTCTTTTAACTGGACCTGTTAAATCTTCTAAATTTTGTTTTAATTCGTTTATTGGTTTTGAAATTTCATTATCCTTATCAAGATTTGAAATTACATCGCCATGATTTTCGATCAAACTGTTTTTAACTTTGTCCACTTCGTCGGTAAAATTACTTGTAATTTGTTTTACGGTATCATTAATTCCTTGTTCGTCAACACTTTTCTGAATTTCACTTTTTAAATCGTTTGAAGCATTTTTTAACTGTGCCATAACTTTAGCTACTGTTCTTGCTACTTCTGGAATTTTATCAGTCCCAAAAAGCATCAATGCTATTATGATTATAAATATTAATTCACCACCACCTATACCAAACATATTTTATTATTTTTATATTATAGTTTAACACAATCGGTGTTATAACATTTAATTATTTTAGTAATCCACAGTATCATAAATTTTTAAATTTAGAAAGATATTTTGCTTTATTTTAGATTATTTAAAATTCAAGTATTTGATTTCCAATTTATTTATGATTTTTATATTCCAATTTTATTTACTTTATGGATAGAATTTTACAATAATTAAACTAGTCGGATTATACATAATTACTAATCAAATTTAGATTTAACTTCGGTTTTTGGCCATGTATTATTAGTAACATCAATATCTGCTGTTTCTAGTTTGGGATCAATCACAATTTTGACAATCGCTTTTTGAGTTGCAAAAGTACGACTCACCTCTTTATCATTTAATCTCCAGATTTGAGCAGGAAATTTTTGAGTTTCTGTTGTCCCATCGTCATAGGTTATCTCTACAATAATTGGCATAACTAATGCTCCTGGTTTGTCAAAAGTTACTTGATAAAAATATTTTGGTTCAGAAAGTTTAGCTTTTTCTTCGGCAGAAAAATGAGCATTTACATATTCGTCAAGTGATTTGTAATCGGCTATCTTAAACGGTTTGTTTAATTCTGGTTTATAATCCTCACTTCCGTCAGCAATCATATATACCATCGGGCCAGGATTAGAATCGCGACGACGACGCGTTTTTAAAAACTCGGTAACTTCTTTTGAAGGCTCATTGCTTACAAAATATTTTTTAACTTCTTTAATTCCAATATCATTTGCATCTGTCGAATAAAACCAACCTCTCCAAAACCAATCTAAATCGACTGCCGAGGCATCTTCCATAGTTCTGAAAAAGTCTTCAGGAGTTGGATGTTTAAATTTCCAACGATTGGCATAGGTTTTAAATGCATAATCAAACAGCTCATGACCCATAATAGTTTCACGAAGAATATTTAATGCTGTTGCAGGTTTTCCGTAAGCATTATTCCCAAATTGTCGAATACTTTCTGAGTTTGTCATTATGGGTTCTAATCCTTTTTGATCGCCACTCATATAAGGAACAATATTTTTTGCAGGACCACGACGCACAGGAAAATTTGGGTCAAATTTTAACTCGGCCAAATATTCCATAAATGAGTTTAAACCTTCGTCCATCCAAGTCCATTGGCGCTCATCTGAATTTACAATCATCGGAAAATAATTATGTCCCACTTCATGACAAATTACACCTAACATTCCAAATTTTACTGCGTCAGAGTAAGTTCCATCAGCTTCGGGACGACCAAAATTCCAACAAATCATAGGATATTCCATTCCTTGATCTTTAGCGTTGATTGAAATTGCTTTTGGGTAAGGATAATCAAAAGTGTAGCTAGAATAACTTTTTAAGGTATTGGCAATCATTCGTGTAGAATATTGTTCCCATAAAGGATTTCCTTCTTTTGGATATAATGAAATTGCCATTGCAACAGTATTTCCTGTTTTTACCGCCATGGCATCATAAATAAATTTTCTAGATGTAGAAATCCCAAAATCTCGAACGTTGGTAGCTTTAAATTTCCATGTCTTTTTCTTGTCAGAAAATCCTTTTTCACTTGCTACAGCCTCAGCTTGAGTTACAATTATTACAGGATTATCAAACGATTTTTCGGCTAATGCATATCGAGCAAGTTGAGCAGGTGTAAAAACCTCATTACGATTTTGCAAAACTCCGGTGGCTTCTAGTATATGGTCTGCAGGAACTGTAATATTTACTTCAAAATTTCCAAATGGCAGAGCAAACTCGCCCGAGCCCCAAAATTGCATGTTTTGCCAACCTTCGACATCATTATAAACAGCCATTCGCGGGTAAAATTGAGCCAAAACATACAAATTATTACCATCAGAATCAAAATGTTCATAGCCCGACCTGCCACCATCTAGCGTATAATTATTAATTAAATAATTCCACTTAATTGAAAACGAAATTTTTTCTCCATGTTTTAAAACTTGAGGTAACTCTACACGCATCATCGTTTGATTGATGGTATATTTCATAGGTTTCCCCGCCATGTCCTTTAAATAATCTATAATAAAACCACCATCAAAATCGGCTTCGAGATATTTTCTCGAAAATCCTTGAACACCTATTGCAGGGTCGGTTTTATTGCTTTCTATGAGTGGCGAAAGTGACTTTCTGGATTGTTGATTTTGATCTAATTGAATCCAAAGATAATCGAGTGATTCTTTGGCATTATTAGTATAAGTAATAGTTTCTACACCATAAAGTTTGGTGTTTTTATCGTCAAGTTCCACATCGATTTTGTAATCGGCTTGTTGCTGATAATATTCTGGTCCTGGAGCACCCGAAGCCGTACGATACATATTTGGCGTTGCAAACAAATCGTACATTTGTTTGAATTTGTCAGGATTTTTTTCGCTTTGTAAAATCGGGGTTTTTGGTGTTTCTTGAGCTAAAATTGAAATTGAAAAAAACAAAAAACCAAGTTTTGATATTGTTGCTAAACGCTTCATAAACATCTATAAAATTAAGCTATAAATGTACTTATTTTTATTGAAAAAGTATCCATCCCATTTATTTTAACATTCCTTTATAATTATCCGAAGTTAATAACAAACTTTGCTTTTCACCAGATATATTGGCTTGAATGATATTTTGTTGCTCAGGAAATGATTCTGTTAGCACACTATTTTCAATTTCGAGTTTTGAGATTTTTGAAACATCTGTAATTCTGAAATAACATATTAACACGTTGGTTTCTATTTCTTTACTTCTAAAACTCATAGGTTTTGAAATGCCATTTACCTTTAAAATGAATTTCTCAGCCAAATATTTTTGCATTACAATTACGTCTTGAGGAGTCTCTTTCTCTGTTCCAACATTACATTTGATTTTATATCTTTTCGCAATAGCTTGGTTTAAGTCATCGATAAAAATTCTCGATGTAATTTGAATCATTTTCTTTTGAGGCACATAATTTATTTGATAAATAGAGGTGTAAAACTTGTGAACCTCCATAGATGAAAGGCTGAGAAAAATCAGTAAAAACAAGCTATAATTTAGGAATTTCTTTATCATTTTTCAAATAGTATTTCTTTAAACTCTTTGGATTTTTCAATTAAAAAATCCATTAATTCAAAATCAGATTTAGATTCAATCAATGATTTTATTTTGACATCATTTTCACAAAAAACTAAAAACAATTTAACTTGCTCTTCTTTTAATTCTAATGTTGAAGTGAAAAAAGTATGATTTATTTTTGCCAAAGTAAATTCGGAAAATTCAACCTGTGAGACAAAAGTAGTTTTTTTTGACTTTTTCTTTTTAAAAATTTTGGACACATCTTCAAATAATCTTACAAAATTCACTCCATATGTTGACCCATCATAAATAAATTGATTTTTTGGAGAAGATTTTGCATCATCAAAAAATTGCATATCAACATATTTTTGAGATCCACCAGATATTGGATTCAATTTTTTGTTGTTAATAACCACTTCGTCGAGCTCATAAAAATTTGGGACTAATTCAATAATCAACAACTTTTCATTTATAAGTCTGTTTGTTAGAATTATTTTTTTTGATTTAAACAACAATCCTGAAAAAAGTAAGGTATCATTTGCTGTAACAAATAATTCAAAAAACCCATCTTTATTTATATTTTTAGCAATTTTAGAATTGACATTAAAAATTGTCACATCCTCAACTTTTTTTGAATCACTTAAAATTTTTCCTTGAATGAATTTTCTGGCAATTGCTTGTGAAAAACAAATTTGTATCATAAAAAAAAACAGAACTAAATAAATCATTTTCATAATTCATTATTTTTTTTCTTGAATTAAAGCTAGGTAATTTACCGCCAATTCGTTCATCACAAACGAAGCCATAGTTTTGTTTTTAGAGTTCATAGCATCTACAAATTTGGGCTCTTCTACAATATAAAATAGAAATCCTTTGACATAATCTTGAGGGATTTTTAATTTTTCAGTAAAGTACTTTTCATCATAATCGTCAGAAATTTTATCCATCAACGTTTCTTTTTTCTCAACTATCAGCTCTTTTTTGAGCATCGAAGTTCTGCCAGAAATCGAATTTAACAATCCATCTACGCTCATACCTCCCAAAGGAATTAATAGTGGACTGTACCAATGAAGTTCTCCTGCAGCTATCAATTTTCGTTCAGCTGGTGTATACCTTTTAATATTTGGAGAAACAATACCGAGAGAAACTGCATTTATATTTTTATATTTAATAATTTTAACTTCGTCTAAATTTCGTATTAGTGATTCTAGTTTTACAAACAGTAACGCATTTTTAAAATCATTTTCTTTTATCGTAATTTTTATACCTTTAAATTGTACAGCCGAAAACATTATAGTATCGCCAATTTTTGCTGAAACCGAAAAATAACCTCCTTTTTCAGAAACTGTTCCTATTTGAGTTTTTAAATTCACGATATAAATTCCCTCTAAATCTGAAGAGTCGGCAATTATTTTTCCATTTACAATTTCTGGATTTAATACTTGTCCGTCTACAAAAGTTGTAAATAAAAATAAAATAAATAAATATTTAATGTTGATCAAACTTATCTTGGTTAGCATATTAATTTGTAAAAATACCAGTTTGACTTCAAAATAATAAGCCAAAACAATCGTAATATTTTGTTAATTAATAATTTGTAATTTTGTATGAAATTAATTTATAAATGAAAAATTTGATCATTGCAAGTACCTCGACACTTTATGGTGGTGCATATTTAGATTATCTTTTGCCAGAATTGAAGATTTTATTTAAAAACTGTAAAAGCATAATTTTTATACCTTTTGCTCAACCAGGTGGAATTTCTGAAGATGACTATACTTTTAAAGTAAAATCAGTATTTAGTAAAATAAATATTGATGTTGTAGGTCTTCATGAATATAAAAATCAAAAACAAGGAATTCAAAATGCCGAGGGAATTTTTACGGGTGGTGGAAATACATTTTTATTAGTATCAAAATTGTATGAAAATAATATTATGCATGTATTATCAGAAACTATAAATCGTGGCATTCCATATTTAGGAACTAGCGCCGGAAGCAATATTACTGGAATTTCAATGCAAACTACAAATGATATGCCGATTGTATATCCGCCAAGTTTTAAAACTTTAGGAATTATTCCTTTTAATTTGAATCCACACTATTTAGATGCCGATTTTCAAAGCAATCATATGGGAGAAACACGTGAAACCCGAATAAAAGAATTTCATGCATTTAATGTGGCACCTGTTCTTGGCTTAAGAGAAGGTAGTTGGCTAGAAGTAAGAGGTGAGAACATAATTTTAAGAGGCACATTGCCTGCTAGATTGTTTAAACAAAACGAAAATGCAGTTGAGATAAAAACAGGAACAATTTTAAGTAATAAAAAAAACCTCATCGATTAAAATGAGGTTTAACATTATGAGCGAAAGACGAGGCTCGAACTCGCGACAACCAGCTTGGAAGGCTGGAGCTCTACCAACTGAGCTACTTTCGCATTGTTTATTGTGAGTGCAAAGATAACATTACTTTTTTTTGTTGCAAGTTTTTTTTTGAAAAAAAATTGTAGCAAACCATTTAATATCAAAATTACGACTTAATCTATTTAGTACTAATTTATTAAAGCATAAAACATACAAATGTTTAAATGAAAGAAATAAAAAAAATTAGCCCACACGAAACTTTACTAATTCGGCATCCTGTTTTAAGGGCTGGAATGGAAATAGAAACTTGCATTTTTGATGGAGATAACGATGAAAATAACAATCATTTCGGGATTTTTGTAACCAAAAAACTAGTAGGTGTAATTTCTATTTATCAAAATAAAAATAGTGCGTTTAATGTTGATAATCAATTCCAAATCAGAGGAATGGCAGTTTTAAATTCATATCAAAAAAAAGGTTTTGGCAAACTATTGATAAACCATTGTGAAAACTTTATATTTGCAAAATCTAAATTTTTAATTTGGATGAATGCAAGAGAAAGTGCTGTTTTGTTTTATGAAAAATTAGGATATAAAAAAATTAATTCTTCATTTGAAATTGAAAATATTGGAACTCATTTTTTACTGTTTAAAAAATTTGATTAGAATGCCTATGAATAAATTTTACCTTTTGTTACTTTTTTTTATAGTTTGTAGTTGCAAGAAAAATTCAAGTCAAGTTTCAAGCTATGACGCTTCATTTTTTAGCGGTATTTCGTTTTTTAATTCAAATAAAATTTCAATTGATACTACCTTAATTAATAATTTTAAGAGTTTAGATTTAAAATTATTTTACAAAAATTATGATAACCAAACTGTTTGGGAATCAAAATTGCATCGTGAATTTATTATTGCTGAACTTTCAAATGCTTCAACCGAAGGTCTACAACCAGAGGATTATGAATGTAAAAAACTTATATCTTATGAAAATCGTTATGAAAAACTTGAGGATAGTTCGCTTGTAAATTATGATTTATTGCTCACTAAGAATTTACAGCTATACACTTCTCACATCAGTAAAGGAAAGTTAGACCCTAAAAAACTTTATGACGACTGGGATTTAAAAACTACCGAAGTTGATATAAATAAAATTCTTTTTGATGCTATTGAAAATGATAAACTGGCTAGTGAAATAGAAAAATGCAAACCTAATCATGAAGTTTACAAAAAATTAAAACGATGTTTAACTATTTTGAATGCCTTTCCGAAAGATTCAATACCCTTTATTTCATTAAAAGAAAAAATAATACCAAACAAAAAAAATAAAGCAGTAATAAATTTAAAAAAACGGTTAATGTATTGGCATGACCTTAAAAAAAGGGACACTTTAACCACAGTTTATGACAAAGAAACTCAAGATGCAGTCAAAGTTTTTCAGGATCGCCACGGTTTATTATCAGATGCTGTGATAGGAAAAAGTACGCTTGAAGCGCTCAATTTTTCAAGAAACCAACGACTTGAACAAATAATTGTCAATATGGAACGTTGGAGATGGTTTTCGCGAAACTTTGGCAATCACTATTTGCTTGTAAATATTCCAGATTATAATGTAGTTGCTGTAAAAAATAATGATACTACTCAAACCCAAAGAGTAGTTGTGGGAAAAGAGACTAGACCTACGCCAATTTTAGACTCAAAAATTTCAAATATTAACTTAAACCCAAATTGGACAGTACCTCCAACTATTTTAAAAGAAGATATTTACCCAGAAGCCATTAAAAATAAAGGTGTTTTTAGAAAGAAAGGTTTAACTATTATTGACAGAAATAATAATGAAGTAAATCCCTATTCTTGGAATATTGATGATGCTAACAAATATAAATATATTCAAAACCCTAGCAGAAATAATTCATTAGGATCGATGAAAATAAATTTTCCAAATAAATATTCGGTTTATTTACATGACACTAATCATCGTAATTTTTTCTCATTCACTTTTAGATCTCTGAGTTCAGGTTGTGTTCGACTTGAAAAACCTTTAGAAATGGCAACATACATCTTAAATGATTCTGTAAAATGGTCTTTAAAAAGAATAAAAGATACTACAGACATATCTTATTATTATAAATTGAAATTAAAAAAAGAAGAAGCGCAAGAAATAAAAAACGCAAAATTATTAGCTAAAAATCCATCCTTAATAATTGTAAAAAAAACTTTTGAGAAACCAGAATTAAAAACAATAGTAATCAAAATTAATGAAGAAATTCTTATCCATCAATTATACTGGACGGCTTGGGAAAAGGCAGGAAAACTTCAATTTAGAGAAGATATATATTGCCTCGACAGCAATTTGTATTCTAAATTAAGATACCACTAATTAAAGTTACAGTTGTTTTTTGAGGGATAGTAAATAAATAAACAAGATTTATTCTTAATTTTTTCGATAATCTTTGTACTCATTTCTATCGGCAATGCAGGACAACCTTGACTTTTTCCTAACCGATTGTGATTTTTTATAAAATTTGGGCTAACATAATCCGCACCATGAATAACAATTGACCGTTTCCTTGCGTTATCATTAATTCCTTTTTGCAAACCATCAAGTTTGAGTGACAATCCGTGTTGACCTACATAAGATTCTGCTGTCGAAAAAAAACCTAAACAACTTTTATTTGAATCATTTACATTTGAAAAACTTGAAGCAAAATCATCACCTGATTTTTTGCCATGAGAAACAAGAGAATTAAATATGATTTTATTTTGATTCATATCAATAACCCACAAACGTTTGGTTTTTGAACTTAAACTAAAATCAATTATGGTTAAAAAATTTTTTTGAATTATACCCTTTTCTTTCAATATATATAGCCCTTCAATTGCAACCGAAAAACTATCTAATCTTGGTAATTGAAAATTATTTGCATCTAAAGTGTTATATAAATATTCAATTTTATTAAATGAAATGTTTTTTAATGGTTTTATAGATTTGGTTAAATTTGGAGCAAATGACATACATGCGAAAAAAATGACGCACAAAAAAAGTTTAATTTTCATTATCAAATAGGTTAATTAATAAAATTTGGGATTGTAAATATATATAATTTATGAATTGCGATGAAATAAATTTGATTAAATTTAACGTTTAAAAGCAATAATTAACGATAAAATGCGAAAATTAACAATAATTTGTAAATAAAATCTTATAAAATTTAATTTTATTATGAGTATATATTACTTAAGAATTCTATTACAAATCTATTGTGCAATTCTAATTTTTGAATTATGTTTGTACTTTTAACAATCAAATAATCAATGAAAATTAGAAAATTAGTTTTAATTGTTACCTCATTATTGTTTTCAGTATTTTTTTTCGGTCAGAAAAAAACACTCACTACAATATTTACAAAAGATAAAATAACAATTGATGGCAAGTTTGATGAGCCAATTTGGAAAGAAGCACCAGTTGCAAATGATTTTATAATGCAAGTTCCAGATAACGGTAAACCTGAAGATCCTGAACGAAAAACTGAGGTAAAAATTGTTTACGACAATGAAGCTATATATGTTGCTGCAACAATGTATGACAATGAGCCTAAAAAAATAATGAAAGAAATTTCGCAACGTGACGAAAGCGGTGCGGCAACAGATTTTATTGGAGTTTTATTAAATGGTTTTAACGATAGCCAACAAGAATATCGATTTTTTGTGACTGCGGCGGGAGTTCAACTTGATTGTGTGTATACAAACAGCAGTGGTGAAGATTTTTCATTAAACCTTATTTGGGATAGCAAACAAAGAATTACCGATTTTGGATGGGTTGTTGAAATGAGAATTCCTTATGCGGCATTACGATTTTCTAAAGAAAAAATTCAAACTTGGGGGGTAAATTTTTATAGAGATATTCACAGGTTTAGACGTGGATATTCTTGGAATTTAATAGATGCTAAAATAGAATCCGAGGCGACTCAAGAAGGAGTTTTAACTGGAATAGAAAATATTAAAACACCAACCCGATTATTTTTAATTCCCTATACATCGCAGTATTTTAATGGTAGTGAAGGTTTAAAAACTAAAGGAGACTTTAAAGGTGGACTTGATATAAAATACGGAATCAACGATGCTTTTACACTTGATGCAATATTAATTCCCGATTTTGGACAAACGGCCTTTGATCGAGTTGAATTAAATTTGGGTCCATTTGAACAACAATTTAATGAAAATCGCCCATTTTTTACAGAGGGAACTGAGCTTTTTAGCAAAGGTGGCTTATTTTATTCGAGAAGAATTGGTGGTTATCCAACGGGATATCCAAATTTATCAAACGACGAAATAATTACAAAATTTCCCACTAAAGTAAGTTTGATAAATGCTTTGAAAATATCAGGAAGAACAAAAGGCGGACTTGGAATTGGGGTTTTAAATGCAGTTACCAAAAACACGTATGCCGATATTAAAAACACAGTAACAGGCGAAGAACGCCAAGAAGTAATCGAACCTCTTGCAAATTATAATATTTTTGTTTTGGACCAACGTTTTCACAAAAACTCATCAATTTCTGTTGTAAATACAAACGTTACAAGAAATGGCGATTTTCAAGATGCAAATGTTTCGGCTTTGGTGTTTGATTTAAATACTAAAAAAAATACTTACAATTTAAATGGAAGTGTGAAATATAGTTACGTAAATAGCTATCAAGATTTAGAAAATAAAAAAGGATATAAATCTGATATTTATTTTGCAGATAATAGTGGCAAATGGCGTTACTCAATTGGAGGAGAATACTATTCAAAAGATTATGAAATTAATGATCTAGGCATAAATTATCAAACGCATTACCACAATATTTATGGTAATGTAAGTTACAGAATTTTAAACCCTACCAAAACATTTAATTCATTTTCGGTAAACTTAAATCCATATGCAGAAATAGATAATAGAACAGGTCGTTTACAAACCAACCAACTAAATTTAAACTTCAATTCGACCACTAAAAAGAATGATTATATAGGTTTTGGAATAAACGGAAAACCATTAGATAGTTATGATTTTTATGAGCCACGAACAGATTTTGAACAAAAATTTGTAACAATACCTAAAACTATAGGAAGCTACCTGTATATTTCGACCAATTATAACAGAAAATTTGCTATCGATTTAAGTCCAAGTTTTACCTTTTTAAACGAAAAAGGAAGAGTTAATTATAATTTATTTGTAAACCCAATTTACAGATTTTCGGATAAATTTTCTATGAATTATGGTTTTAGGTTTAACAGACAAAATAAAAATACAGGTTTTATAGCCAATGATGCTAATGGAGATATAGTTTTTGCAAGAAGAGATCGAATAACTTACACCAATACATTAAACGGAAAATATTCATTAAATAACAAAATGAATATAAACTTAACAATAAGACACTACTGGAGTTATGCCGTAAATCATGATATTTTGACACTCGAAGATAGCGGAGAACTCATTCCTAACTCAACATATATAACAAATAAGAATTCAAATTTTAACACTTGGAATATGGACTTATCCTACTCTTGGTGGTTTGCCCCAGGAAGTTTAATTTCAATTTTATATCGAAATAATTCAGCTGTTTTTCAAAGAGAATTTGATAAGGACATAGGAGCAAACTTCAGGAATTCAATTAATCATGAAAATTTAGCTCATTCATTTTCAATAAGTGTTCGCTATTTTATTGATTATAATTCTTTAAAAAATCATAAATAATAACTATCTATAAAATGTTTGATGTTTAACTCGAGCATTTTTATTTAAATTTATCACAACTAATAACTTTTGGTTTTGAAATAATTTACATTTGTTAAAAAATAAATTTCAAATGAACAAAAAAGTTATCTTAATGATATTAGATGGCTGGGGGAAATCGCCCGATCCAAAAGTATCTGCAATCGATAATGCAAATATTCCCTACATTAATAGTTTGTATTTAAAGTACCCAAATGCTCAACTTCGAACTGATGGTTTAAACGTAGGTTTACCCGAAGGTCAAATGGGAAACTCAGAGGTTGGACATATGAATCTTGGAGCCGGCAGAATTGTATATCAAGATTTAGCCAAAATAAATGTTGCTGTAGCCAACGACACTCTAAAAACTGAAAAATCCTTGCAAGATGCTTTTTTATATGCAAAAACTAACAATAAACCGGTTCACTTTATAGGATTATTATCAGATGGTGGAGTACACTCTCATACGTCTCATCTTAGAAGTTTAATTGATGCATCGCAGGAGTTTGGTCTTGAAAAAGTTTATGTTCATGCTTTTACAGATGGGCGCGATGTTGATCCAAAATCAGGAGCACTTTATCTCGAAGATTTATATAATTATTGTAATAATAAAAATGTAAAACTTGCTTCAATCATAGGTCGATATTATGCAATGGATAGAGATAAACGTTGGGAAAGGATAAAGTTAACTTACGATTTATTAGTAAACGGAATAGGAAAAAAAACTAAAGATGCAGTATTACAAGTATTAGAGAGTTATAATAAAGGAGTTACTGACGAATTTATAGAACCTATACTAATGATAGATCAAAACAATAACCCAATTGCTACAATTCAAAATAATGATGTGGTTGTATTTTTTAACTTTAGAACAGATCGTGGCCGAGAATTAACCGAATCACTATCTCAAAAAGATTTTCACGAATACAATATGCACAAATTGAATTTGTATTTTGTAACGATGACAAATTATGATGATACATATTCAAATATTCATGTTATTTATGATAAAGATAATCTTACCGAAACCCTAGGAGAAGTGCTTGAAAAAGCGGGTAAATCACAAATTAGAATTGCAGAAACAGAAAAATATCCACATGTAACCTTCTTTTTCTCTGGCGGACGAGAAACTCCATTTAAAAACGAAAAAAGAATATTAAGAAACTCTCCAAAAGTTGCAACCTACGACTTACAACCTCAAATGAGCGCTTTTGAACTTACCGAAGCCTTAATTCCTGAACTTCAAAATAACGAAGTAGACTTTGTATGTTTGAACTTTGCAAACGGAGATATGGTAGGTCATACTGGCGATATGCAAGCAGCAATAAAAGCTTGTGAAGCAGTAGATGCGTGTGTAAATAAGGTAGTAGAAACGGCTTTGGCAAATAATTATACTACAATTTTGATAGCCGATCATGGTAATTGTGAAACGATGATAAATCCTGACGGTTCTCCAAATACTGCTCATACTACAAACCCAGTTCCGATAATTGTAATAGATAAAAATAAAATTGACGTTAAAAACGGAGTTTTGGCCGATTTAGCTCCGACTATTCTAGAATTAATGGGAATTTCAAAACCAGCAGTGATGACTGGAACATCTCTAGTGAAGTTTTAAAATTAAAATTTGTAAACTAGCAATTCAATATAAAATAAAGTTAATTTTATTAATTTTGAATTCTCAAAAAATCAATATGATACTTCCAAAAACAAGAGAAGAAATTGAAATAATGCGCGAAAGTGCATTATTAGTTTCTAAAACGTTGGGCTTAATCGCCAAAGAAATTTGTCCAGGTATAACAACTTTATATTTAGATAAACTTGCAGAAGAATTTATTCGTGACAACGGTGGCGTACCAGGATTTCTTGGTTTATATGGATTTCCTAATTCGCTTTGTGTAAGTCCAAACGCTCAGGTTGTGCACGGAATTCCAAATAATACTCCTTTAAAAGATGGTGATGTAATTTCTATAGATTGTGGTGTTTTAAAAAACGGATTTTATGGCGATCATGCCTACTCGTTTGAAATAGGAGAAGTTGCTACTGAAACAAAGCAATTATTAAAAGTTACTAAGGAATCATTATACCTCGGAATTCGAGAATTTAAAATTGGTAATCGTGTCGAAGATGTTGGAAATGCAATTCAAAAACACTGTGAATCTTATGGCTATGGCGTTGTGAGAGAATTAGTCGGACACGGATTAGGACGATTGATGCATGAAGAACCAGAAATGCCAAACTATGGAAAACGCGGCAAAGGAAAACTTTTTGTAGAAGGGATGACCGTTGCAATTGAACCCATGATAAATCTAGGTACTAAAAACACAAAACATTTAAAAGACGGTTGGACAATATTAACCGCTGACGGAAAACCAAGTGCTCATTTCGAGCATAATATTGCTTTAATAAATGGGAAACCAGAAATTCTATCAACTTTTAAATACATTTATGATGCTTTGGGAATTATAAGCAATGAAGAAGATGAGTTTAAAATGAATACCACAATAGAATAAATCAAATATGAAAAAACTATTCAAACTCATATTAAACAATATCCCAAGGCCAATTTTAATAAGATTGAGTTATGTTGCTCGTCCCATTTTAGCTTTTTTATTAAGAGGAACTAAATTTACAGACCCAATTGATGGTAAAAGTTTTAAATCATTTTTACCTTATGGGTATGGCAATCAAAGAAATAATGTTCTTTCACCTAGTACTTTATCGTTAGAAAGGCATCGTTTACTATGGCTATATCTTCAAAACGAAACTGATTTTTTTCAATCTGAACAAATTTCTAAATCATCTTCAAAACAAAATAAAAGTATCAAACTAAGAAATTCTGAGACAAATTCTCCATTAAAAGTACTACACTTTGCTCCTGAACAAGCATTTTATAAAAAATTTAAAACTCAACAAAATATTATTTACACCACAACCGATTTGCTTTCTCCCCTTGCAGATGTAAAAGCAGATATCTGTAATTTACCTTTTACAGATAATTGTTATGATATTATTTTTTGTAATCATGTTTTAGAACATATTCCAGATGATACAAAAGCTATGCAGGAATTATATCGTGTATTAAAGCCAGGAGGAATGGGAATTTTTCAAATACCACAGGATTTGTCAAGAGCAAAAACTTTTTCTGATGATGCGGTAACTAATCAAAAAGAACGTGCGAAAATTTTTGGTCAGTATGATCATGTTCGAGTTTATGGCTACGATTATTTTGATAAACTTAGAAGCATCGGTTTTAAAGTTATTGAAGAAGATTATACCTCTAAATTAGCACCAGAATTTGTTAAAAAATATTGTCTCGCTAAGGGTGAAATTATCCCTGTCTGTTTTAAATAAATTAATTATGGCATAATTATAGTGGCAAAAATTATTATATTTACATTTGATAATAAATATGTTATGTCTAAAAAGTTACATTTGACGCTTTTAATTTTGATTTCTTTCGCAACAATTCATGCACAAGAAGTTGAAGTAAATCCGGGTTATTTTATTAAAACGATTTCTTTTGTTCAAAACGGGCAAAATGCGATTCCTATTTTTCAGCTAGGCGATTCTTTTTCATTACAATTTGATGATTTGCATGGTACCGAAGATAATTATTATTACAAAATAACCCATTGCAACTACAATTGGAAACCCTCAGAACTTTCACGAAATGAATACCTTGGTGGTTTTGACGATCAGCGCATCCAGGACTACACAAACTCATTTAACGCATTGCAAATTTATTCTCACTACCGAGTTAGTTTCCCCAGTAAATTAACTCAATTAAAAGTTAGTGGGAATTATATTATCAGTATTTTAAACGAAGATAAAGACGTAGTTTTTTCGCGAAAATTTATAATTTACGAAGATTTGGTTGCGGTACCAATGCAAGTTAAAAGAGCTAGAACAGTTAAAGATTTACAATTTAAACACAATCTAGATTTTGCAATAAAATCTACTACCATTGATTTTCAAAGCCCTTTGACTAATGTAAAAGTGCTTCTTTTGCAAAACGGAAAATTTAATAATGCTATCTACAATATCAAACCAATGTACACTATTGGAAACGATTTAATTTATAAATATGATACCGAAACCCAATTTTGGGCTGGAAACGAGTATCTGTATTTTGAAAATAAAAACATACAAGCTGCAAACAATAACATCGCTTTTGTAGATTCTAATGGCTTATACAATAGTCATTTATATACTAGTGGAGCAAGAGCAAATGCACCTTATACTTACTTTCCTGATATAAATGGAAATTTTTTAGTAAATAAAATTAATTCTGAAAATCCAGATATCGAAGCTGATTATGCTTGGGTATATTTTAAACTTTCTGCGCCAAGCTATTTCGGCAATAAAAATATTTATATAACAGGAATGTTCAACAACAATGTATTATCTGATGAAAACAAAATGGATTACAATCCAGACAAAGCGCTTTATGAAAAAGCTATCATGATAAAACAAGGATTTACAAACTTTAATTACACCATCTCTGATGCAAAAGGAAACATTGATGATGAAAACGCAATAGATGGCAATTTTTTTCAAACCGAAAACAATTATTTTGCCATAATTTATTATCGTGAAAACAATCAACGTTACGACAGAGTTATTGGAAAAGGAATTGCAAGTTCAAAAGACATAATCAATTAGCTATAAATTAACACTAATAAATTGAATTGAATTTTAAATATTTTATAACTTTACAAAAAGTTTCGTGATGGTTACTCAAATTACCCAAGGTATTAAAATATCAGTCAACACAAGTTTTGAAGGCACTTACTTCAAAAATCAAAAAATACATTTCGCTTTTTCATATCAAATTACTATTGAAAATCATAGTAAAGATTCGGTACAACTAACTACCAGACATTGGGAAATTTTTGATTCATTAAATAATATCGAAATGGTCGACGGCGAAGGTGTAATAGGAAAAAAACCAGTTTTAAAACCAGGCGAAACTCATATTTACAGCTCAGGATGCTTGTTATGTTCCCCACACGGAGCCATGAAAGGATATTTTACAATGGTAAATTTTACTTCAACAAGAACTTTCAGAGTAATAGTCCCACCTTTCCGTCTCAGCGCTCCATTTGCTTTAAATTAATTTTTGGAGCTATTTCCCGCTTTACATTTCAAGTTTGCTAGTAAAAATCTTTTTTCAAAGTCAAAAAACGTGCTTCCGTTGGTCGCAGTTTTTCAACAAGAAAAAACGCTTTTTCCTTCGCAAAGCTTTTCATTACAATCTGGGCTAGGTTTTGTTTAATAATCAAGTTAAAACAACCTCAAAAACACCTTCTTTAGACACTCCATAAACCAAATCATTTTCTGTGGGGATTAAATAGTAATTACCCGTAAATTCGCCAAATGCTGGAAAAATCATTTGATTGGTTTTTCTAAAAAAACAAGATAATTTTAAAAACTGTTTTCCTTTGCCACGCAACATAATTCCAGGATGAATGTGCCCACAAAAATTAAAAAAACCAACTTTCTCAGTCGGATGATGGGTTAATAAAAAGTTGTCAACAACTAATTCTGAAAAAATTTTAACACCCAAGATTTCATAATTATATTTTGCAATAACATCGTGATTGCCTTCAATTAAAATAATTTCTCGACTAATTTCTTTTGTCCAATTGACAAACAATTCCCATTCATTATTTTTTTTACTATGAAATAAATCGCCCAGAAAAATAATAGTTTTAGGGTTAAAAATTGATACAACTGTATTCAATTTATTAAAATTTTCAAAAATTGCGTTATTCGGAACTGCTATTCCGTATTTTCTAAAATGTGCTACTTTACCCAAATGCACATCAGAAATTAAAAGAATATTTTTTTCTTCCCAAAATACGGTTCCAAAATGATAAAGTGTAAAATTTTGTTTATGAATTTGTATTGTCATTATTTAAAAATAATTTACCACCAACTAAAATGATTACCAAAGATTATATTTGTATTCTTAAAATTAAAACACTTTAAATCTTTTTAATCTGTGCCAAAAATAATAAAATCAAAGCTAGAAACTATTATCACTTCATGTAGCTAGCGGTCATTTTAGCGATTCGTTCTGATAAACTTTCGCTTGTCAATTTTTCACGCAATCTATCGGTAATGATTGGGAAACTAAATGGCGTGGGTTTTTCACATTTTTTCCAAACTATTTTTTGAGTATTTATTCGTTCTAACGATTGCAATAATCTGCCTTCTTCTAACTGGTGTTCAAAAGTTTCAATATAAGCTTGTTGCAACAATAAATTATCGGGTTCAAAATCTTTAAAAACTCCAAAAAGCAACTGCGAATTACTTTGTAAATGTTTTGTTTTTACTTGCTTTCCAGGCATTCCTGTAAAAACCAATCCTGCAATTACAGCAATATCTCTAAATTTTCGGCGAGCCATTTCGGTCGCATTTAAACTGGCTTGCAAATCGTTATGAATATATTCTGACGAAAATAAATTGTTGTCAAAAACGGCTTGCATATCAATTTCTTGATCTGATAATAATTCAAAACCATAATCATTATAAGCCAACGAAAAAGAAATTGGAGACAGCAAACAGATTCTGTAAGACAAAATACTTGCCAAAGCCTCATGAACAAACCTGCCTTCAAACGGATAAAAAATAGCGTGAAAACCTTCCCGAGTTTTAAAAGTTTCTATCAAAAATTCGTTGGTATTTGGCACAATACTTTCTCGTCTTTGTCTATCAAATATTGGTTTTAATGCTTGCAATTCGGGCGAAAGATTTTCGTGATTTGCATTATATAATTCTTCTCGCAACAATTCGCTCATTTGTGCAGAAAGAGTCATTCTTCCTCCAGCCCAACTTACCGTTTTTGATGGTTTTTTGACATCGGCTTTTTTAACCAAAACTGTCATATTTTTGATAGAGTAAAATTCTAATTTTTTACCCGCAAAAGTAAACGTATCGCCTCGAGTCAATTTAGAAACAAACCATTCTTCTATGGACCCAATATAGCCTCCACTCAAAAATTTTACGTTTAATGTAGCATCGCTAACAATTGTACCCACTTGCATTCTGTGATGCATTGCAACCAAACGACTGTTAATTTTATACAAACCATTCTCTTCAATTTCAACTTTTTTATATTCATCATATGCTTGTAAACTTTGGCTTCCACGCACAATAAAATTCAAAATCCAATTCCAATTTTCTACAGTTAAATTCTGAAAACAAAATGTTTTGATCACTTCTTTATAAATTTCATCAGGAAAAAATCCGTTAGAAACCGCCAACGTATTCAAATACTGAATTAATACATCATAACTATTTAAATACGGAATTCTATCCTCTACAATAGTTTCGGCAACTGCTTTTTTTAATGCCGATGCTTCTATCAATTCCATTGCGTGGGTTGCCAAAAAATAAATCACGCTTTCTTTTCCAGGTTGATGACCACTTCTGCCAGCACGTTGCAAAAACCGCGCTACACCTTTTGGTCCTCCTACTTGTACAATGGTTTCTACTGGTGCAAAATCGACTCCTAAATCTAAACTCGACGTGCAAACTACTGCTTTTAACTCTTCGTTTTTAATTGCATTTTCTACCCAAACTCTCGTTTCTTTAGCAATACTACCATGATGCATAGCCATTTCGCCTGCGAATTCGGGATATTTCTCTAACAAAGTTTGAAACCACAATTCGCACTGCGATCGTGTATTGGTAAAAATTAAAGTCGTTTTACTTTTTCTGATAATTTTTGCTACATCATCTATCAAATATAAACCCATATGACCACGCCACGGAAATGTTTCCATTTTCTGTGGAATAATCGATTTAACCGTTATTTTTTTATTGATATTTGCTTTTATCAAAACCGAATTTTCGAGCGCTTTTGATGTGTTGCCCAATAATACTTCTTGTGCTAGTTCCAAATTTCCAATGGTGGCAGAAATACCCCAAATGCGCATTTGTGGAGCTACAACTTTTAATCTTGATAAAGCCAATTCCATTTGCACACCGCGTTTTGTACCCAATAATTCATGCCATTCATCAATAATTATGGCACTACAATCAACAAATGTTTTGGCATAGTCTTTACTTGCCAAAAGCAGTTGCAAACTTTCTGGTGTAGTAATAAGCAAATCGGGCATTTTATTTTTTTGCTTCGTTCGCTCCGATGTAGTTGTATCGCCGGTGCGAATCCCAACAGTTAATCGAGTTTCTAAGTCATTTGCCACACGTTCTGATGCCTGTTTAATTTCTACCGAAAGTGCGCGCAGAGGTGTTATCCAAATGGCTTTTAATCCGGGTTTATGCTTTGTTTTATAATCTGGATTTTTTTTGATGTAATTTAGAACAATTGGAAACCACAGGGCATAGGTTTTTCCGCTACCAGTTGGCGCATTGAGTAATCCGTTTTTACCTTGCAAAAAAGCTGTCCACGTTTGGGTTTGAAACGGAAATGGTTTCCAGTTTTGATTGTGGAACCAGTTCTCGGCAATTTGGTATAGTTGTTCTCTGTTCATTGCGAGGCACGAAGCAATCTTTAATTGTTATTATTTTTTTAGCCACGAATTTCACAAATTAGCACGAATTAATTAGTGAAAATTAGTGAAATTCGTGGTAAAAATTTATTTCGAAAATATTATATCATTTAAATCTGTGGCTAGACTATCATACTTTTCAAATCCTCAATACTATTTGCATCTTCAATTTTTTTATCCAATCGCCAACGCAAAATTCGAGGAAAACGAGTTGCTACACCGCTTTTATGTCTTTTGGAAAGTGCAATCCCTTCAAAACCAATTTCAAAAACCAATTCGGGTGTTACACTTCGTACTGGACCAAATTTATCAATAGTGTTTTTTTTGATAAAATCATCCACTTTTCTAAATTCGGCATCGGTTAAACCCGAATATGCTTTGGCAAAAGTGACTAACTCACGTTCGCCTTTTTCGTTATTTTGCCATAAAGCAAAAGTATAATCGGTAAATAAATTACTTCGTCGTCCACTTCCTCGCATGGCATAAGTCAAAACAGCATCGATTACTAAAGGTTCGAGTTTCCATTTCCACCAATCGCCTTTTTTTCGCCCAACTTGATAGGTTGAATTTTTATGTTTTATCATTAACCCTTCACTTCGCATTTCTCTAGCGCGCATTCTTTCGGTTGCAACATCTTCCCAAGAATTTAGAATTTTCTTTTCAGATATATAAAAAGGAAGGTTTTTATCTTTTACACTTTCAAATAAATTTTCTAATAAATCTCTGCGTTCAAGATAAGGTAAATTCCGAATATCGTTGCCTTGCCATTCTAATAAATCGTAGGCTTTCAAAATTACTGGATTGCTTTTTAGCAAAGCTACCGAAGTTGTTTTGCGACCAATTCTAGTTTGCAAATCATTAAATGTTCCTATTTCGTCGTTTGGAAATGCTAAAATTTCTGCATCAATTACTGTTCCGTTTGGAATATTTCCAACAAATGCATTAAATTCTGGATATTTATCGGTAACCAATTCTTCACCACGCGACCAAACAAAAATTTCGTTTTCACGAATGATGGTTTGCGAACGTATTCCGTCCCATTTATGTTCAACAGACCAATCTTCTGGATTTCCCAAATTTGAAACTTCGCCTTCAATAGGATAAGCTAAATAAAACGGATAGGGTTTTGACAAATAATCGCTACTTTGTTCGTCCAAAATTAACTCTTGAAACGTGACTTTATTTGGATCCCAATTTCCCATAAGTTTATAAGCCAAAGCATCTTCATCTACATTTTCAGCTTTAGACAATGCTCTTGTCATTAGTTTTTGGCTTACGCCAATCCTAAAACTTCCTGTAATTAATTTAGTAAAAACAAAGCGTTCGTAATAATTTAAAGCCAACCAATTTTCTTGTAAATAAGTTCTCTTTTCTTCATCTGTTTTCTTTTTAAGAGCAATTATTTCTTGCAAATATTCAGTCAAACTTTTATCAGAATGTTCTTTTGTAGTTGGAATAATTAGCGCAATAGTCTCGGCTAAATCGCCTACAATATGGTAGCTTTCTTCAAACAACCACATCGGAATATTGGCTAACTCATTTGCCCAAAGTCGCAATAAAGTAGTATTTACTGGTCTTGGCGGACGACGATGCGAAAGAATCGCAATGGTCCAAACTTTATCTTCTGGCGATGCATTTTTAAAATATTGGGTAAGCGCATCGACTTTTATCGTTGTTTTGTTAGAGCTGTCTAATGCTTTTATGAGTTCGGCGAAGTTTTTCATATTTTACCTCAGAGATATATTTTTATTTTTTGCCACGAATTTCATCAATTTTCACTAATTTATTTTGGTTTTTAAATCACAAATTACACAGATTTTCATAAATTTTTCTTTGATTTCCCAACAAATTAAGATTCTATTTCTTAAGCCACCAATTACACGAATTATCACTAATTTGTTTTTATTTTTTAACTAATAAAATTAATAATTCTATTTTTGAAATTAGTGAAATTAAACTCATATTTTATTCCTGACAATTTGTGAAATTCGTGGCTAAAAATTACAATTCAGCTAAATTTTCTGTTTCCGCCTTTTCCATTTCGGCAGCTTCGCCTTCATATTGTGTTTTTTCGGTTCGAGCATCGTAACCCAATTCTCGTAAATATTTAGCAAAAATATCGGTATAACCATGCGTACAAATAATTTTTTCGGCACCAGTTGCTTTTATGCTATCAAGCAAAGAATACCAATCGCAGTGGTCACTCAGCACAAAACCTTTATCAATAGCACGACGACGTCTTGCTCCTCGAAAAGCCATCCAACCACTTGCTGAACCCGTTACAAAAGGCGTCATTTTTCTAATCCAGGTACTTCCGTGTGCACTTGGTGGTGCAAGCACAATATTTCCTAATAATTCTTCTTTTTTTACATCGCGAGTCACTAAAGTTGTAGGCGGAAAATCTACCATTGGTCGCAATACATTGGTCATATTTTCGATAGCTCCATGAGTGTAAATTTTACCAATATTTGTATCTAAATATTTTAACAATCGTTGTGCTTTTCCCAAAGAATATCCAAACAAAATCGAAGTTTTGCCTTCTGCCCGATTTTCTGCCCACCAATTATTTACATCTTTCATAACTTCGGCTTGTGGTGTCCATTTAAAAGCTGGCAATCCAAAAGTACATTCTGTTATAAAAGTATCACATTTTACCACCTCATAAGGAACAGCTATTCCATCATTTTCGGTTTTATAATCGCCTGTAAAAACCCAAACCTCGCCCAAATGCTCCACTCGCACTTGCGAACTTCCAATAATATGCCCTGCAGGATGAAGCGAAAATTTCACATTATTAATCACAAACGTTTCATTCCAATTTTTTCCTGTAACATTTATTTCGCCCAAACGATGCCTAATTATGGGTACATTGGTATGATGCGTAATATAATTTTGGTGTCCATAGCGCGAATGATCTGAGTGACCGTGTGTAATTATAGCATTTTTAACGGGTCGCCAAGGATCAAGATATACATCTGCTTGCTGGCAATAAATTCCTTTCTCGTTAAAAGCTAAAAGTGGAATTTTCATTGATTATGAAGTTTCATTAAAAGTACGTTTTAAAATTTATTACAAAAATAATTGTAATCAATTTAACTATTGTTATACTCTGAACCAATTAAATTATTTAATTGCTGCTAATTTTTTAAGAAGCTATTCCAGCCATCATCCCAAATCTTTACTTATGTCTCTTTTTTTTCAATACTCAAAAAAGGAACTTCCGTTGGTCGTTCTTTTTAAGTAGAAAAAAATAGTCGCCACAAGCAAAGGATTTTCCTTTCAGTCTGGGCTAGTTTATCGTAGCAATAACAATTAAATTCATTACATAAAATCAAATATTCCTTCGTACTTTTGTATAAAATTAAATATTTCGCAGACTAATTATCTAATTATCACATTTTCTAATTATAAATTCAAAATATATGTTAAAAGGATTTTTTCACGTGCCAAAAGCAATCAATGAACCTGTAAAATCATACGCTCCAAATTCTCCAGAAAAAACAGCAGTTTTAACCGCATATAAAAAAATGTGGAACACCACAATCGATGTTCCTTTATATATAGGTAGTGAGGAAATTCGTACAGGAAATACCAAAAATATGACTGCACCTCACGACCACAAACATGTAGTTGGAACGTATCATCTTGCCGAAAAAAGTCACGTAGAAAAAGCCATTGCCAACGCATTAGAAAGTAAAACCAAATGGGCAACTATGGCTTGGGAACAACGTGCAGCAATATTTTTAAAAGCAGCTGAGTTAATTGCTGGACCCTACAGAGCTAAAATAAATGCTGCAACTATGATTGCCCAATCTAAGAATATTTATCAGGCTGAAATTGATGCATCATGCGAATTGATTGACTTTTTAAGATACAACGTAGAGTTTATGACTCAAATTTATAATGATCAACCAAAATCTGATTCTTCCGTTTGGAACAGATTAGAATACCGACCATTAGAAGGATTTGTATATGCTATAACGCCATTTAATTTTACTGCAATTGCTGCTAATTTACCTGCAAGTGCCGCAATGATGGGGAATGTAGTGATTTGGAAACCAAGTGATAGTCAAGTGTTTTCTGCTAAAATAATTATTGATGTTTTTAAAGAAGCAGGTCTTCCTGATGGAGTAATTAATGTGGTTTTTGGCGATGCTAAAATGATAAGTGATACTATTTTTGAAAGTAGAGATTTTGCAGGTGTTCATTTTACAGGATCGACAAACGTTTTTAAAGACATTTGGAAAACTATTGGGAACAATATCCATCATTATAAAACCTATCCTAGAATTGTAGGTGAAACCGGAGGAAAAGATTTTATAATTGCCCATCCAAGTGCAAATGTTAAACAAGTGGTTACAGGAATTATTCGCGGTGCATTTGAATTTCAGGGACAAAAATGTTCTGCAGCCTCAAGAGCTTATATTCCGCAAAGTTTGTGGAACGAGGTGAAATCGCAATTAATTGATGCTGTAAAATCATTAAAAATGGGTTCTCCAGAAGATTTTGGCAATTTTGTAACCGCAGTTATTCACGAAGGTTCATTTGATAAATTAACAAGTTTTATCGACCAAGCCAAAAATGATGCTGATGCCGAAATTATTGTAGGCGGAAATTATGACAAATCGGTTGGATATTTTATTGAGCCAACAGTAATTGTAACTACAAATCCAAAATATATCACAATGGAAACGGAACTTTTTGGACCTATAATTACAATTTATGTTTATGAAGACAAAAAGTGGGCTGAAACATTAAAATTAGTTGACCAAACATCTGAATATGCATTGACAGGAGCCATTTTTAGCAAAGATAGATATGCTATTGAAGAGGCAACCATTGCATTACAAAATGCTGCAGGAAATTTTTATATTAATGATAAACCAACTGGTGCAGTTGTAGGAATGCAACCCTTTGGTGGTGCAAGAGCTTCGGGAACCAATGATAAAGCTGGCTCTGCATTAAACTTATTGCGTTGGGCTTCGCCACGAACTATTAAAGAGACTTTTGTTACGCCAGAAGATTATCGTTATCCGTTTTTAGGGGAATAGATATTTTACAAATGCCTTTTTATAATCTTGAAATCATAAAAAGGCATTTTAAATTTAAAATAATTTATCTATTAATTGCATCATGACTTTGACTAGAAATTCCATCATTCCAATCTGTCAAAATATCTGTTGCAACAGCTGCTCCACTACCTGCTGCAATAGCTAACTGGCTTCTCCATCCTGCTAAAGTTCCAGCAACATAAATACCATCAGCAACTTTGTGATCAATGTTTTTAAGTTGTATTCTATTTTTAGATTCTAATGATTTCGTATGTGGTTCAACAAAATTCATCAGACCTTCTATCATAAATGTATTTAAATAACCAATAGCGACAACAATAGTCTTCGTTTGGTATGAATTTTTGTTAGTTAAAATAGTAAACTCAGGATAGTTACCTTCAATTTTAATTACTTTTTCTCCAGCTATTTGAATAACATGCGGATATAAATTTTGAAGATTTTCGGTGCTTTGAACTAATAATTCAGAACCAAGCGTGCCTGCTGAAATTCCGTAAGCATTATAAAATATAGCTTCTTGTAATGATGATGTTTTTTGATGGGTAAAAATTCCTATTCTTTTTTCTTGTGCAAACAATTTGTTTTTTGCAGAACCTAAAATTAAACCACATGAAATTCCTGCTACGCCTCCACCTATAATTAAAACATCAAACATTTTTTGATAGATTTTTAAATAAAATAAATAAACTAACCTTTAAGTTTTTCATCTATTTTTTTTGACATTCTAAATATCAATAAAATAAAAATAGCACAAAATGCAGCAACTATTCCTATTAATGCAATAACACTATTGCCTTCAAATGGTTTTTGAAAATCTAATAAAGTTAGATTAACCACGATTAGGCTAGCACATAGCAACATTAAAATGAGAGTAAAAATTTTCATAACAACTAATTTGATATGTAAATTTACTAAAATTTATTTACACAAATAAACCTTTAACATTAGAAGCAAATAATTTAACAGCTATTGCAAGCAGTACTACTCCAAAAGTTTTTCTGATAACCCCTAAGCCATTTTTTCCAAGAAGTTTTTCTATTTTTGCTGACGATTTTAATACTGCATAAACCACAATTATATTTAAAATAATTGCAATTATAATATTTATAGTAGCAAACTGAGATCGCAAGGAAAGTAGCGTTGTCATGGTTCCAGCACCAGCAATTAAGGGAAATGCTAAAGGAATAATCGATGCTGAACTGGCTTCTTCCTCTTCTTTATAAATTCGTATTCCTAAAATCATTTCTAGTGCAAGAAAAAACAAAACAAAAGAACCTGCAACTGCAAACGAATGAACATCGATACCTATTAAATTCAGTAATTCTTCGCCTACAAAAAGAAAAACAACCATAATTATTGCTGCTGCAATCGAAGCTTTTTCAGATTCGATATGCCCAACTTTCGCTCGCAAGTCAACCACTATAGGAATTGTACCTACAATATCTATAACTGCAAAAAGTACCATGGTAATCGTGGCTATTTCTTTAATCTCTAATCCAAACATAATGATTTTTTAAATTTTTTGCAAAAGTAATACTTCTAAACCGTTAAAAACCAAATAATTCGTTAATTTTATGAGACTAAATTGTTTCAGTATTCTTAGACTTTCCTTTGTATCTTTGAAAAAAAATTTAAAATCATAAATCCTTTATGTTTCAACTAGGCAAAACTATAGTTTCTGAAGATATTCTTGAAAAAGATTTTGTTTGCAATTTGTCATCTTGTCACGGTGGTTGTTGTGTCGATGGTGATGCTGGGGCTCCTTTAGATATTGAAGAAACAAAAATTTTAGAAGAAATTTATCCAAAAATAAAATCATTTCTTCGTAAAGAAGGGATTGAAGCAATTGAAAAATTAGGAACGTGGGTAAAAGGAACTGAACAAGATTTAGAAACTCCTTTAATAAATGGTAAAGATTGTGCTTATGTAATTTTTGACGGAAAAACAGCACTTTGTGGTATTGAACAAGCTTACAATCAAGGTATAATTTCATGGAAAAAACCAGTTTCATGTCATTTATATCCTATTCGTGTTAAGGATTTTTCTGAATTTGCAGCGGTAAATTATGACAAATGGGAAATCTGTGATGATGCTTGCTCACTCGGAAAAGAATTACAAGTTCCTATATACAAGTTTGTAAAAGAGGCTTTAATAAGAAAGTTTGGTGAAAATTGGTATATTGAACTCGAAAAAGTAGCAGAAGATTTAAATAAAGTAAAAACAAAAATTTAAATATTTAGTTTTTATTAAAATTTCGTGTTGAAAATAAGATTCTAGCTTAGTCCTTTACTTAATTTTGGCTTTGGTCTAAAATGTATATTTATTTTTTAAACCACATAGAGCCATAGATTATACTTCTGAATAAGAAAATTTTAGAAATATATTTTTTCACATAGCTATCAATTCTATATAAAGCGAAGCTCTTTTAAAGGATATGTTTTC